>JBAVTY010000089.1:0-2159 GCA_049696495.1 Candidatus Nitrosopolaris sp. | reverse complement strand
GGAATTATTTCCATATCCGATTTTTCATACACTGCGGAATGAAACGACAAGAGTTCACCTATGCCAACTTTGAGTCGTATTATTTGTTCGGCTCAATATAAAAGAGACAGTACATAAGTCAGCTAACCATAGAGAATTGGAAAAGGCCTTTTACATGTCTTTCAACACTGCAGTAGTTTACTATAAAAATAAAAAGGAAATTTATTGCTATACTAACCGTTCATCTGAGTACATATAATTTGTCCATTGACGATACTGTATGGTCCTCCTCCACACGGGGCCATTGAAGGACCGTTGCCGCCGTAGCCGCGCTGTTATATCGTATTCTATCTTTATATTAGATCTAGGTAAATTCTGCGGTCTTTCAATTTTCTGTTTTTTAATCTGTTTATCTGAATTGATAATTTCATCGTAAGACATCTTGTTTGATGTTTGGTTTCGATAATGTATTATATCGCTTAGCCGTTCGGTGAACCATTGTTTAATATCCTTATCTCTGGTAAGTATTGCCATTAGCCGGTCTTTTGGGGAACCTAGGTTCTGTTCAAGCAAAATTTTTTGGTTTGATCTTTTGTAAGTATAAACAGTCCTGGTTCGGTAGGAAGCTTCATGTAATCAGACAACCGGTAAGAAAAGGCGGTTGTATTTAGATTAAGGTAATAGAGAAAAGTCAGTTCTTCTGCAAAGATGCCTTCAATTATTTTGACCCTGTGTAAACTCTCCGATTCAGTCTCGTTTACAAACGACAAACGATTTTCGTCTGGAAGATCCTTTGTGCGTGGAAAATCTCCACTGTGGACTATTTCCTGAATTTCTCTGATTTTTCGATCAAGTGGAAAGATCCTTGGATTATTCATTATACTCCAATACTTCTGAAAATTATCTAAAATCATCCTTCCAGTTCCATATAATACAAATAAGTTATCTCGCGCATTGGAAGCAAAGGCTTGTCATCGTAAAATTCTCTGTTCCCTTCATTCCATACAGAATAAGCAGCAATCATAAAACGAGCCTTTTCATAGATTAGGAAATCAAAGTTCTCGTATAGCAAAATTCCACCTAATTGGCTTTTTAGAAAATCACACTTTTCAAATATTAAAGGAAGTTTTTCCTTGTAATTTTTTGCTATTCTATCGCAATATTCATCGGGTTGCAGTTCATTATGGAATAGAGATAGCATTTTGGGTTTGTCTATCTGGCAAAGATTTGTCTATTGATTGACAACTCCCGACCGCGTCTTTGCTTAACTAACCTAAACTACAAGAGTCAAAAGCCTTTGTTCACATTCACAATCAGCATCGACCTTAATTATCTGTCCACATTTTGGACAGATTGAATGAAGCGACTGTGTGGGTGACGAACTTTCAGCCTTATACCTGTATACTATACCACGCATGAATATATTACATGTGCTTGCAGTATATAATTTTTATTCAAAATCATGCTATATCAATATTCTATTCGTTTGAGCAAGAACTTGAATAGTTTTCACAACAAAAACAAGCGAAGCGATTATTTTTCTTAACCTGTATTCAAATGGCTATTGAGCAGGCTGTAATGAATCTGACACAATTCTCAAAGAAATGATGAATAAATTGCATGTTATATTTAACGAAGACAATATTGCATCATTATATTATACTTACTCCATATCTAGTTATCATGAATCGAATTGGAATAATAATACCAGCAAAGTTGGATGATGCTCGTGTGTGCGGCGGAATTGGCACAAGTGGTAAAGCAATAAATGGTAAAAACGGTACTAGTGCAAATGGTAATGGCGTAGGTGGTTCTGGAGATTAGAGAACTCCAATCATCATTTTAGCATCAAACAACTAGTGTACACAACAACGGAGTAAAAGGAGTAAAAAATGGTGGAATGAACTTTTAGTCCATATTTGTGAGGTCAGTTAGTTGAGGCTGGGGCATTATTTATGTCTCCATTTTTATACTAATTTCTCATTTGATTAGCTCCGTAAAATGTGTTTTATCGCTTTTGGCTCTCTCTCTGAGACCTGTTATACAATTGTAGTAAACCATGATTTGATAGATCAATACCAATAGCAGTATTATTGCAGCTCCCTTCTGGTATCCTCTTACTGGTAAAGGATCTCCCGTGAAAATCAGTATGTATAGATAACGATATCATCTTAGGATGT
>JBAVTY010000088.1:0-25483 GCA_049696495.1 Candidatus Nitrosopolaris sp. | reverse complement strand
GCTTCACTCTTCCCATGTGATCCAATGAAAGTATAGCCCAAGAGGGACATTGTACAGGAGTAGTGCCAATGCCACCCCAATTACCTTTCATCAATGATAGTTGCTTAATACCATTAACCACAAAGTTCTTGTACCTTGCTTTGTATGTCCGCCTCTTGCCTTTCCAATTGGTGAACGTTGAAGAACGTCAAATAAGGTTCAATCTTGATTCTAAGTTAGGTATCTTAATTTGCATGAACAAAACGTCCACTTTTTTTAGTCATTGGGACCAGATTCGTGGATGAATAAATTGATACATAACTTAACCTTAAACTAAATCGAGCCATAGGAAGAGACAAGCTTATCCCTCAATTTAGAACAAGCTTATCATGAATGGAAATGCTCGAATGTCAACATCTATTCCTCAACTCGGATAAGATCTCCGCGACGGATTGTTCCGTGCCGATGCACTGACGCATAGATTCCGGCAGTTACCTGGTTGTACTTTGCGATCGTGCGTAAGATACCCAAATCTTTGGGAAGGTCCCCCTGCGACAGAGTCGTCATCACACACCTAGTGCAAGCTCCTATGACCCTCAGCACTATGTCTTCGCCGATCGTTAGCTTCTTGCCTATCCATAAATTCTCGATAAAATCTTTTTCTCCAGATGTTAACTCTACCACTATGTTTGGCCTAAACCGTCGCACTTCGAAGCGTCCTTCTGGATAAAGTTCTCGCAGACGGTCGATTGTAGAAGTCGTCAGGAGATGGATTACAGCGATATCGAAGAAAGTATGTGTAGGCATGTTTTCATCAGTAACCTTCTCTCTTTGTGCTAAGCCATCTATATCGGGCCAGTACTCTTCGTAGCTTGGTTTGTCCAATTTAGCCGTCATAAGTCTAACGTCTTGGGCAAGAACCTTTGACATTGTGTAATCAATACCATCGTGATCGGAGAAAATATGCGTCCCATCTGGAAAGGTAATTCGGACCGGTGGAATATTCTCGACCAATTGTGGTGGGTCTATAAAAACAGAACGAAAATCAAAGAGCCTTCCCCACTTCCTAGGATTCTTGGCACTAGCCACCTTGCCAGTTTTCTGGTCGACTACTGCGTATGTGCGATCCCCTACGAGTCCGCGTTCCGTTACGTACGAAGAATTGAGCTCTTCTCCTAACATTGACTTCACAGGATATCGCCATATGGAAACTACTCTCCCTGTAGTGGGCGGAGATTCATTCACTGACTGTCATCAACTCTATGTAAATCCAGTGTGCTTTTCTTATTTATCGTTTGTGTGGTAAAGCAGCAAATAAATGCACCATATGGTACATTAGTCTGGTTCTGTATGTACGACAACTCTAGAAGCACCAGTTTGCTTGATAACTACGTTTTGAACGTTCGTTGCTAATCTGTGTGCATCTTCTATCGTCTTAATCGTTTTTTCTGGCGTAGATTTGATCTTTATTGACAGAGTAATGTGCTGTTCATCATTAATGTACACTACTCCAATGTCTTTGCAATCAACTACACCATCTACAGATAGTGCTGCATTTCTTATTCTTTCTAAGTACGATCTGCCTGGTGTCTTTTCGGTCCCTATTGATACATATTCACTGGTTTCTGTTTCAATATGAGTAGTGATGTCTCTTAACTCTGGAGCTTCTTCCTTCAATCTTTTTTCAAATGAATCTATAATGCCGTGAGCGGTCTTAAGGTCAAGATCTTGGTTCATCTGTACATCAAGATACAGATGTAGCATAGGTTCTCCTTTTCTCTCACGGAGGTCTGACATCTTTTTCGGATCTGTGATAGTTGCTTTTTCGCTAGCCGATTCGGGTGATCCAGATGTTGGCGTTATCTTTGATAAATATATTGAATGCACGTTCTTTATGCCTTCTGTTTCTGCGGCAACTAGCCTGATCCTATCAGTTATCGTTTCGTTTGCTGATTCTGTTGCATCTACATGTACTAGGACATCAGTGGCAGGAAGTACTTCTCTTACTTTTTCTTCAACCGAAGTTGCTACTTTATGCGCTTTATCATGTGTACTTGTTCTTGGAACTCCGATATGCATATCAACAAAAGTTTCTGATCCCATCTTCCTGATGCGAATATCATGTGCCCTATCAACACCGTCTAATCCAGATACTGCTTCTAGTACCCGTTGATATGCGCCTTTAGGTGCCTTATCCAACAAGACATCTAATGTCCTTCTTCCTAGACCAAGAGATGTGTAAATCATCATTCCTGCTACCGTTATAGCCGCGTAGGCGTCAGCCTTTGGAATATGAAATGAGAATACGAAAAACAACCCCACAATAACTATAGAAGATGATATCATGTCCGATTTGAAATGAAGTGCGTCTGCTTCCAAAGCTTGACTACCATACTTTCTTGCAGTTCTGTATAGTCCTCTAGACCTTCCAAAATCAATCCCAATCGATACAAACATGATTATAAATGAGAATATCGTAATCTCTGGTCGGACGCTTTTGAAGAGTATTCTTTCAATACCTTCATAGAATATCCAACCTGCAGCTGCAAATAGTAGTATTATTTCAGACAGGCTTGATACGCTCTCAACTTTAGCATATCCATATGTATATTTCAAATCTGGCGGTTTCATTACCGTGCGTATAGCGTATAATGTCATTAATGCAGCCATTATATCGAGTCCGGAATGGAAAGCTTCGGATAATATCCCAAGACTGTTGGTAGAAAATCCTATAACAATTTTAAAAATGGCTAGACCTGCTGAAGCTACAATCGAAGTTACAGCTACTTTGAGTTTCTCCTTATGTGCCTCCTGACGCGTATTTGCAATAAAAGATGAAGGTGAGGAGAATTCCCTATGCTCGTGCTGATCATAATCATGGTTGTAGTGATTATCGTTTTGTTCTACCACGAATATCTTTTAGGTTACTTAAAATATCTTATATAGGTTAGTAGTACTTATTAGCTGCCAAATCACTAGCAGAAATGCAAGCCATCCATTTCTGGCATTTTGATATCAGATAAAAGTCGTATAAAGATAGCTCTGTTTTATTGACATGTGTCTGACACATGACATTATGAGTAAAATTTTGGGAGATTGTTTTCCGTTTAAATTGTCAGTGAATTTTCAGTTCTGTTTTTTATTTCCGCCTATGAACGATTTAAAATCAATCAGAATGATTAAACCGTGACGAAAACTTGATATTTAATTGGTTTATTTTTCTCTATTTGTTACGCAAACACAGCTGTCACACTAAATTCTTCGGCATTTACAAATTTTATCGCAATCTTCACACTTATACATTTGGTTTTGACGTCATCTGTTGTAACGACTGGTTCTATTTCTTTGCCCTTAATTTTCTTATGCAATCTGCACCTTGGTTGCTTCTGTACGTAAAATCCACTTATATCGAATTTATCGTAACTCTTCATAACCTGCTACCATGGCTAGGCATGTTATATAATATTTATAACAGAACCGAGATTGGAACACAACAAGCGTCAACGACCTATTGGCTTAGGTTAGATCCCTACCAGTAATCAAATTTGCATTCATATTTGTTGTTCGTAATGTACCTTAAGGATTCGTCTGGTACGCGCGTACTTGCCTTTCATGTAAGACCGTTCTTGATATAAACGGAAAATCAAGTCACAAGGGCATCAGATCTTGGATTGGAAGCGTACGTAGCAATAGATGCTCGATGAGATTGAGTTCTCCCTCCTACTGCCTTCGAATTGCGCTACCACTATTGCTAAACAATTAGTTTATTCCGAATCCTTTTTAATTATGGACTAGAGATTATATACATGTGAATATCAAGTCAATAGAAGACATAGACTTCACAAAACGAAACGGGCTGATCCCTGTCGTACTTCAGGATGGAAAGACAAAGGATATTCTGATGCTTGCATATACTAATAGAGAAGCGCTTGATAATACCGTAAAAACAGGAAACGCTTGGTTTTGGAGCACCTCTCGCAGCAGATTATGGATGAAAGGCGAAGAGTCTGGAAATACTCAGGTTGTTAAGGAAATAAGAGTGGATTGTGACGCTGATGCTTTGTTGTATGTGGTAGATTCTGAAACCTCTGTGTGCCATACTGGCAACCGCTCCTGCTTTCATAACAAACTGTTGGACGGAACAAAATTGAGTGAAGCTACATAAAGTTACTAAATTTTTTATATAAAATTGATTATTAGCAATTATTATGTACGAAATGGAAATGTATTGATAATGCTTATCTTTTTTCAAAAATTCAGTAATACTAAAATTGTGCTTAGCCAAACTTATCTACTACAGTTATAGGTGATAATCAAAACATGGGTATCATACAGTCGCTACAATGTAGAGAGTGCAGAAGAGAATATGAACCTCAATTCAGATACGTCTGCGAAGAATGCTTCGGTCCACTCGATGTTATTTACAATTTTCCTTCTAATATAAAAAAGAACACCTTTGAATCACGAGAGAAAAATTACTGGCGCTATTTCGAACTCCTGCCTATTGCTGATAAAAACAATATTGTGAGTCTAAATGCAGGCCTTACTCCGCTACAGCAAGGTAATAGACTTGGCATGCAATTAGGAGGAATGAAGAATCTATTTATTAAGAATGATTCCGTAAATCCAACATTTTCATTTAAGGATAGACCAGCAGGAGTAGCTGTTTCTAGGGCCAAAGAAACTAAATTAAAAGCCGTAGGTTGTGCGTCTACTGGCAACCTAGCTTCTGCAACTGCTGCTCATGCTGCTAAAGCAGCATTACCCTGCTACATTTTTGCCCCCTCAGATATTGAAAACATAAAGATTGCACAAGCATTATCATATGGAGCTGAATATGTAGCAGTGGATGGAACTTATGATGATGCTAACAGAGTTGCATCCGTAATCGGGGATTCGAAAGGCATCGGAATAGTCAATATAAATATGAGGCCATATTACGTAGAAGGTTCAAAGACTCTTGCCTATGAAGTTGCTGAACAGCTGAATTGGCAGGTTCCAGATCATCTTATTATCCCTGTTGGAAGTGGAGCAATGTTAAATGCGATTTGCAAGGGATTTGAAGAGTTGCACAATCTCGGATTAATTGATAGCATAACAAATCTAAAGATCACAGCTGCTCAACCACATGGTTGCTCTCCAGTAGTCGATGCCTTCAAGAAAAAAAGTGATGAGATTATACCAGTTGAAAGGCCTGATACAATCGCAAAAAGTCTTGCTATAGGCGATCCCGGAGATGGATTGTATGTGCTCAGAAGATTAAGGCAGTATAACGGAATTGCAGAAGAGGCCACCAATAACGAAATTATTGATGGGATACTCATGCTGGCTAAGACAGAAGGCGTGTTTACAGAACCTGCTGGCGGAGTATCGATAGCAGTACTTCAAAAGCTGGTTGAAGAAGATAAAATCGACAGAGATGAAACAGTAGTTTGCTATATCACAGGAAGTGGGCTAAAAGCTACAGAAGCGATCACATCTGTGCTTCCAAAACTTAGCGCTGTAAAGCCTGACGTGCAAACCGTTTCAGCAATGATTAGATAATTATATGGCGAATCTGCAACGGTGAACATAAACATTCAAAATGGCTAATATTGAATTCGTCATTCCATCAGTCCTCAACAAAGGAATGGGGGAGAGAAAAATTTCATTAGAAGCTAATGACCTACATGAAGCATTTGCCAAGGTTTCTGATAGTGCGGGAGACGATTTTAAACGTAGGGTATTTGATCTGAATGGTAAGCCACGTGCCCTGATCAATATTTACATTAACGGCAAGAATATGCGGTTTAACCGTGATGGCATGTCAACATTACTCAAAGACGGTGATTCCTTGTATATATTGCCAGCAGTAGCCGGTGGAGCGGAGCTGACAAACGAAGATATGCAACGCTATTCCAGACAGATAATGCTCGAAGAAATAGGATTCGTTGGAATGGAAAAGTTGCGCAATGCTAAAATTTGTGTGGTGGGGGTTGGAGGGATCGGAAACCCTATCGTAACTCAATTAGCAGCAATGGGCGTTGGTAAATTGAAAATAGTTGATAGAGATGTTGTTGAAATTTCAAACTTACATAGGCAACATCTTTACAATGAAGCCGATATAGGTAAAGTCAAGGTTGAAGTGGCCGCAGAGCGCCTGAAAAAAATAAATCATCATGTTCAAATCGAGGCAGTTCCTCTTTCTATTACCAAATACACCGCCGAAAGCATTGTCAAAGGAATGGATATTATCATTGATGCACTTGACACTGTTGACGCAAGATACGCTCTAAATGATGCATGTATCAAGTACAATATCCCTTTTATCTACGCTGGAGCTTTGGGAATGTTAGGCTCAGTCTGTACTATTTTACCAAATAAATCTGCATGTTTACGGTGCATGTTCCCTGCATTGGCTGAGGAAGACATGCCTACATGTAGTACTGAAGGCGTACATCCATCAATACTATATTTGGTGGCCGGCGTTCAAGTGTCTGAGGCAGTCAAAATTGTTACAGGACAACAGCCTACACTTGTAAACAAGTTGCTCTATATAGATTTGAACGAATTGTCGTTTGACAAGATTCAGATGTTTAGACATGAGGCATGTCCTTCGTGCGGATCAAAAAAAGAGAGTAAGAAAGAAGAGCTTGTTTTACAAGAAGAACTGATAATTGAAGAGCTCTGCGGAAGAGATAGAGGCAAGAGAACATACATCGTTACTCCATCGTCCACTCTACCTGGATCAATTAATCTGACCGGAATAGTGAAGAATGCCGAATTACTTGGTTATGATGTTAAAATGAGAGGTAATTTGGGGATAACTGCAATACGCACAAATTCTAACAAATTATCAATCAGTTTTCTTACAAGCGGTGCTGCAACAATAGTCGGTGCGAAAAATGAAGGGGATGCATTATTTATATATAGGACTTTTGCGAAGGAAATAAAATGATCTGACCACCTGCATGAAACCTTTGATGATTAGGATATTAAAATGGGGAATTATTGTTATGCTAACACGCTGTTAGCAATGTTTCCGTGCAACAGGACTCTGAGCATGGTCGTGCCAGAGGTGGTGTGCAGCCTTTGGTCTTTATCAACAAAAATGCTCATGCCACGGAGACCGTCCGAATTTATCGTGTAAAGTAAATTATCATGATCCTTTGATAACGATGTTTGCAAAAGAATAATCGCATTTTTGAACAGTCAAAAGTTTCAAGTAAATGACTTACAGTAATATTTTGTGGGGAGCTGTAAAATATTAGTGGTTCGGCAGTCAAAACGTGTACTGCGATATAATAAGACGGGCTGTACTTTATTATAGTTTCTATAGATTTTGAGTGTTTTGTCTGAGGAGCATGATCATACGTACATGTCCATCTGCCACCAATCTGCATGGGTAACTGCATGATCACGGATCCATCTTCGTATGAACATCTTTGGTTACCGTATACTGCTATTAACTAAGGACGCTGCTAATTTCTATATGATTGGCTGTAAAGATACTACTTGTTTGTTTTTGCGTTGATTGAAGATGCATTAACCATTCAAGGAACTCACCATTTTTTACCAGCACTTTCACGTATGTAATAGAAGATATATTGCTGCGCATATCCAGAATATTTCCCGAAATAATTCCTGAGAGAAGCTGAAACGATCTTGTATTGATTTATGGTTATTCTTTCAGTCATTTTGAACTTGTTTTCATTTTCATTGAACAGCCAACGATAGTACCGTGAGAGAGCCCTTAAAATCCAGACGTCGATAGGGAAGGCATCGAGTTTCTCCAACGAGAATAACAAGATGCAATCAGCAATTTTGTTGCCAATACCATATATTTTCAGGAGTTCTTCCTTTGCGTCATGATACCTAATACGAGCTAAATAGTCTATATCGAGATTACCTGAGACGATATGCATTGCAACAGCTTTGATTGCCTTGGCCCTATATCCTACACCGCATGAACGCAACTCGTTAATGGTTGCTTTATTTAGACTGTTAACAGAAGGAAAAGTGAAAAATTCTTTTCCGTCAAATATTACCTTGCTACCAAATTTTTTTGAAAGGTTCTTGAGCATCTTACGGATCATTAATATGCTAGTATTACTGGCACATACAAAAGAAAAAATGCATTGATGAGGTTCCTGTCGCATCAAACGCAGGCCAGGATATTTTTTTATTGTCTTAGAGACCAAGGCATCATTTGAAAGGGTCGATAATATCTTTTTAATGTCGTCGTCAAGTCTAAAGACCTTTCTTTCCCATCCCTCGACCTTAGGATAGGAATCGAATTGGATGTCGCTATTTTTGTTATTATTAATACAGTTACTATTGTGTGTCCATGAAGTAGAAAATTTCATGACGTGATCTCCGAATATGCCATACCAAGAATTACCTATTTGCTCCCAAAGAAACATTTGACCGCTATTAATGCTGATCTCTGGATTAATGGAAGATTGGCAATGAAATGAAGGGTGCAACCACATCGATCAGATTAAAATGTATTCTTAACCTTATTGAACTTTTTTACTTTCTTCGTCCTTTATTTTTTTTAAGTCGTTTTGTAAGATTTCAATTGTTTTTGGGATCTCTTTTTCAGCACAGAAAAGACAGATCTGTTGTAAAGATAAGGGATACGTAAAGTACTTTTGATTTAGTGGGATATCATTCTTACATGATAAACATTTCTTCATTTTGTAAGGGTCAGTATTCTTGATTATCAATTGGGATAAGAAAAAAACCGGAAACTTATAAACATAATCCCCTATGTCGGCCATTTGTGGCAGCAGAATAGTTGTACACCAGTACACCTATCCCAATTAGCATAAATTTTCTAACTAATACTTGCAAGCTGATATCTTTTCATCTCCAAAAACCTCTTGGAAATAGCCTTTCTTGTGCAAAATATAAGACCATTTAATCAAGATTTAATTAGAAAACAAATGCTATTTGGTAAAGCCGCTTTAATCGTAATTATCCGGATTTGATGCGATCAATGAGGAGTCAATGAAGCTTCCACATATAGAATGGTAAAGTACTAAGCTAAAGCTGTTCACATCTAAAATCGCTAACATTCAGATAATTCTATGTTGATAAAAACTCAGATACTTAACTTAGAACGTCGCTTAAAGCTTAAACGTGGTAATACTAATCATACTGATACTACTGTGGAGTAGCTATGGATTCGAATAGGTTTATCTAATCTAGCTAGCTACCAGCTCGTCTCAATCTTCTACAACAACCTAATTGGTTAGCAGGACGATATAGTGGTCCTGACGTATTCCCTATATTTCGATAAATTCACCAGTATCCGGAGCTTTTGATTCATATCCGTATTTGAGATTGATTTCCTCTGCAAACTTAGTACATGAAGGTCCATCGCCATGGACGGTAAGCACTTTTGGGTTACCTTTTATATGTTCAAGAATTTCGAATAATTCACTTCTACTATTGTGCCCGGAAAATTCGAACCGTTTCACATCAGCGAGACATTTTCTTTCCCTACCATCATAACTAACCACCCTCCTATCGAGAAGTGTCCGACCAGGTGTGCCTTCACCCTGATATGATACGAGTGCAATGCCATTTTTATCATTCTTAGCAATTTCCTGCAGATAGAATACTGCAGACCCCCCAACAAGCATCCCAGCAGGAGAGATGATAACGCATGGCTCCTTAACAACACTCTTTCTTCTATTCCATCCACTTATCCATTCTGCTTCATTTATTGCTCGTTTGAACATTTCTGCATCCTTGAGGAATGTAGGATGTTTTAACATAATTTGATTTGCTTTAAGAGCCATTCCATCCATTACAACTTTGTGTCGGAAATTGTAAGATTTTAGAACGCATGCAATTTCCTGAGATCTTTCTACAGAAAACGCGGGGATAAACAACGTCCCGCCTCTGTCGACAACATCGTAGCAGAATTCCAATAACTCTTTTTCAGCCTGTTCTCGTGGCACTTGCTCAGTTTGAGAATAGGTACTCTCTATGATCATTAAGTCGATATCACCAAAGTCCAAATCTGCAGGTCTGAGTAATTTTGAACCTCTTGTATTAATATCTCCAGTATAGAATATACGTTTACCATTATGTTCTAAAATAACCGAAGCACCACCCAGCACATGGCCAGACTCATGCAGAGTTACCTTGACATCGTTTACCATGTATTCTTCGTTGTATTGCAAATTCTTGGAATGTTTCATCATTGTTATAATGTCAATATATTCAAATGGTAGGTAGAAACCTGATATTTTTATCATGTCCTCCAACAATAATTGTGACAGATCAAATGTAGGAGGAGTACCCAGTGCTTGTACGGATGCTGAATCAGACAAGAACAGAGATGGTACAAACCCGGAATGATCGAGATGAGCATGCGTAATCACTACAGCGTCAACTTCTTTCGGCCTGACATGCATAGGGAAAATTGGTTCTCTTTTCAAAAGTACACCATAATCCATCAAAATGCTGGTACTATTAACATTTACAAGGAACGCTGAACGGCCGACCTCTTTGGCAGCGCCCAATACTGATACTTTCAATTTATCCTCTTAATCTAATTTAAGATAAGTGCTTTAAGTCTTTCACAGTTGATGACAACGGTATTATTGTCATGATCACTAGTTACACAAGAATACCAATAATCACATTATGTTCTAGTCCAGCCTATGAGGTTACAAGTTGTTAGTGTACATTATAGACATCAAAGAAGAATTTGGACAGATTTACACGAATTATTTTATTACTACATCACCACCGCCTTCAACATTATTGAAAGGCAAAGATAACAAGACTGCACAAGCCCCCAAAGGTGATATCGTGATGGAATCTCAATGAAGGGCCGCTATAAATTTACATTTTTTAATACAGAGAATGCTAATAAAAGCATTAATAGTGTATCTCATTATGGATAGCAAACATTGGGAAAAAAAGAACTTACTGCTATCTTTTCGTCAGATCCAGATAGATATTACAAAGTTTCGTTATTTGACAGATTAGGCTTCAAACGGCAACGATGTGATAACTGCGGTAAATTTTTTTGGTCCTTGGATGAGAAGCCTGTTTTTCCATACCACCAGTATTACGGTTTTATAGGCGAACCTCCGACAAAAAAACGACTCGATTACGTTAGTGCTTGGAAACAAATAGAGGAATACTTTCAATCCAACGCACACTCGATAATCAGACGATATCCTGTAGTCTGCAGGTGGCGTGATGATCTCTATTTTACAATAGCATCAATTGTCGATTTCCAAAGAGTAATCGGGAACAAGGTAATTTTCGAGCTGCCTGCAAACCCACTTATCGTTCCGCAAATGTGTTTGCGCTTTAACGATATAGAATATGTGGGTTTGAGTGGCAGACATTACACAAGCTTCTGTATGATAGGCCAGGTCTGCAATGCAGGCGCACCGGGTGGCTATTGGAAAGACAAGTGTATCGAGCTTGATTATAGAATGCTTACAAACGGGCTGGGAATAAGACAAGAGGAGATTACGTTTGTAGAAGATGTTTGGATGGGTGCGGGTGCTTTTGGTTACTCTCTGGAATATTTTGTAAGTGGACTTGAACTCGGCAATGCTGTTTTTACCGAATATGAGGGGAACGAGAACGACTATAGAGTAATGAGCAATAAGATTATTGATATGGGAGCTGGACTTGAGCGTTTCTCGTGGATTACAATGGGAACACCGACAAGTTACGATTGTTCCTTTGGCCCTGTGGTGGGAAAATTAGTTGACAATTCTGGGACCTCTGAAAGTTCAGAAATTCTATCCAAATATTTTGCCGCAGTTTCCGCTAAACTTGATTATATGGGTGGAGACATTCAAACACTAAAATCAATCATTGCTAAGGAACTAAAAATCTCAGATGACCTACTTGCAAAAATCATTACCCCTTATGAGGCAATCTATACTATTGCAGATCACACTCGTACGTTGATGTTCGCCATCTCTGATGGTGCACTCCCATCAAATGTTGGAGGGGGTTATAATCTAAGAGTGATTCTACGAAGGGCACTTTCGATTTTGGAAAGATTGGGTTGGAACATGAGACTCGAAGATATTGCTGATATGCATATTGATTATGTCAAGCAGATGTATCCAGAACTTGAAGAACATAGAGAAGATATCAGAACAATTCTTCAGATCGAATCAGGTAGATATATAGGCTCTAGGGAAAGGATGGAGGCGATCGCTAATTCAATCAAAAGTACCGAGAAGAAGATAATGGTGGATGATCTTATAAGGATGTACGAATCTGACGGTGTTACTCCTGACTTTTTGGTTGATGTGGGAGCAATAGACAGTATCCCGTCTACTTTTTACACAAAACTCGCTGAACTTCATACTAGCCAAGCAGCAGCTCAAGCTCAAAAGCCGATTTACGGCCTAGATGGTGTTGCACCGACCAGATTATTATATTATGAAGACAAGTCAATACGTGAATTTACTGCCAAGATCCTTAAGGTGGTCGACAAGAAATTTATCATACTAGACCAGACTGCGTTCTATCCACGAGGTGGTGGACAAGAGCCAGACACGGGAGAGATTGACGGTGTGAAAGTACTTGAAGTTATAAAACAAGCAGATATCGTAGTTCATAAACTACAAGATCCTTTATATTCCGTTGTAGGCAAAACCGTGCATGGAACAGTAAATGACCGAAGACGCGAATTAATCACTAACCATCATACTGCAACTCATGTGCTCAATACATCAGCAAGATTTAACCTTGGATCATGGGTATGGCAGAATTCTGCATTCAAGGATGAAAATTATGCCAGACTCGATATTACTCACCATTCCTCTCTCAACAGGGAGGAGGTTGACAGAATTGAAAAGACTGCAAATAATGTTATTAGACAAAATTTACCAGTTAAGATCAAGATCTATGACCGCGGCGATGCTGAGCAGGACTATAGTTTTAGAATCTATCAGGGTGGTGTTGTCCCAACCAGCAATATCAGAATTGTAAATATCGAAAACTGGGATATCGAAGCCTGTGGTGGAACGCATGTCAGCACAACCGGTGAAATAGGACTTGTCAAAATTACTAAATCTGAAAGGATTCAGGACGGGGTCGTGAGATTAGAGTTTGTTGCAGGGGAGGCCGCTATGAACTATATCCAAAAACAAGATAACCAGCTTACACTGATCGCTCAGTCTTTAGGCTCTAGTAAGGAAAAACTGGTCCAATCTTTTCAAAAGAGCACAGATGAGGCTGAAGCAGCAAAAAAGAAGGTAAAAACTATCATTCGAAAAATTACTCCCTCAATAGCAAAATCAATCTCTAATGAGTCAAAGCAACTATCTTCAGAAGGCATCAAATTCTATCATGTATTTGATGAAGAACTTGATGATGAATATCATATTTCTATAGGAGAGAAATCTATTGAAAGCGATCCATCTCTAATCTATGTGGCGCTGATATCAAAAGGTGAAGGAATACGTGTTGTTGTATTTGTTGGTGAAAAAGCACAGAAAAAAATAAAAGCTTTTACCATCGCAAAGCAACTTTCTGTTCAATTAGGCGGTTCAGGTGGCGGTGATGATAGATTTGGACAGGGCGGAGGCAAATTTAAGGACAAAATAAGCTCTGCGTTACTTTCAGTAGAAGAATTAGTGCTGGATAGTAGTATGTAGGATACTAATAAAAGTGATCGAACCATGATCAGTATTAATAATAAAAATAACGAGGACGACAAGAGGAAGGGAGAGAAGAACAGAATAAATTGGAATTCAATTGAAGAAAAATGGCGGGACAGATGGGAAGAGCAAAGGATCTTCCAAGCAGATCCTGATTTTGCAAAGAAGAAATATTTCATAACCGTAGCATATCCGTATCCAAATTCTCCTCAACATATTGGGCATGGAAGGACATACACTCTTGCGGACGTACATGCCCGTTACATGAGGATGAAAGGTTATAACGTCTTGTTTCCAATGGGTTTCCATTACACAGGTACGCCCATTCTTGCCATGTCGCGTAGAGTTGCATCTCGGGACAAGGAGCTATTAGAGACCTTCGATAAGATTTACCACGTTCCAAACGATTCAATTACAAGTTTTGTCGAACCTAGAAAAATCGCGAGCTACTTTCACAATGAGATCAGGCGAGGAATGAAAGAGATGGGATTTTCAATAGATTGGAGGCGCGAGTTTAGTACAGTAGACACGATATATTCAAAGTTTATCTCTTGGCAATTTAGGACATTGCGGAACAAAGGACTAATAGTACAAGGCTCACATCCTGTCGGTTGGTGCCCAAACGATCTAAATCCTGTTAGTCAACACGATACCATCGGCGATGTTGAACCTTCCTTCAACGAATATACTATAGTTAAGTTCAGGCTAAGTAATGGATACATAATTCCGACGGCAACGTTGAGACCAGAAACTATCTATGGTGCTACTAATCTATGGGTTAACCCCAATATAGAATACGTCAAAATATATCTTATAGACAATGACGAAAGATGGATTGTGAGCAATGAAGCAGCTATAAAATTGGGATTTCTAGATCATAAAGTCACAATCGAATCCCACGTGTTAGGAAAGGAAATGGTTGGGGCATTGGCTAAAAACCCAGTTACTCAAGCTTCGTTACCTATCTACCCTGCCTTTTTTGTTGAAGCCGATAGCGGCACAGGATTCGTAATGTCTGTTCCAGCTCATGCGCCATATGATTATCAAGCACTCGAAGATCTAAAAAATAATATTTCAATACAAAAGGAATTTGGAATAAAGATTGAAGTAAAGCCTATTACCGTAATTGAATCAAATGATTACTCTGGCATAGACGTAATACCTTCGAAGCAGATCATAAACAAATTCAACATACAAGATCAGACAGATACAGAAATCGAAAAAGCTACTAATGAACTCTACACACATGAATTTTACAAAGGAAAGATGCTTCAAAATACAGGAAGGTATGCTGGCATGTCCGTCTCTGAAGCAAAGGACAAGGTAAAAAATGACATTCTCCTGAATGGTGATGCTGATATAATGTTTGAATTGATAAATAAACCGGTCAAATGCAGGTGCGGCACACAGTGTGTTGTTAAACTGTTAAATGATCAATGGTTTCTGAATTATGGGAACGTAAAATGGAAGTATTTAGCACATGAATGCGTTAACAATATGGAAATAGTTCCAGAAGAGATTAGACAGGAATTTAACTACGTAATAGATTGGTTAAGAGAGAGGGCTTGTGCAAGAAAAACCGGGTTGGGTACTAAGTTGCCCTGGGATCAGGACTGGATTATTGAAAGCCTCTCCGATTCTGTTATCTATATGGCATACTACATACTGGCAAAGTATGTTAATGATAAATCAATCAATGATGCTGATGATCTGAAAGATTCAGTGTTTGATTATGTGTTGCTAGGGAAAGGCAACCTTGTTGAGGTCGCTTCAGATTGCAATATCTCTACAGTATTACTTGAGCAAATAAGGAAAGAATTTTCCTACTTTTATCCTGTGGATTCAAGACATTCTGGAAGAGATCTTGTTCCAAACCATCTGTCATTTTTTATTTTCAACCATGTAGCAATTTTTGACAGAGAGAATTGGCCAAAGCAGATTGTTGTAAATGGCTCCGTTTTGATGGAAGGCAAAAAAATGTCAAAATCGCTTGGAAATATTATTCCACTTCGCGAGGCCGTCAAAAAACATAGTGCAGATGCGATCCGTTTATCAATGCTTATTTCTGCAGAACTTTTACAAGATGCAGATTTTTCATTTGATACGGTAAAAGGAATTCAGTCCAAGTTACAAGATATATATGACATGGGAATAGAATCTTTTACAAATTCTTCACAATCACAAATAAAAAAAGCAAAAATAAATGAAGAACTAGAAGACAGATGGCTTCTTAGCAGGTTACAGCGCACTATTGCAGATACTACGATATCAATGGATAAGTTACGTGTTAGAGAAGCGGCACATAACATAATATACTCTCTGGATCATGATTTACAATGGTATGAAAAGAGAGCCAAGGCCAAGAATCGCGAAAGATCTTCAGTTCAATACACTCTGTTAATATTTCTTAATACCCGTATTAAGATGCTGGCACCGTTTGCGCCCTTTATAAGTGAAGAATTGTGGGAGAAAACTGATAATACATCTGCTTCCATCACTTTTACGAGTTGGCCAACAGTTGACGAAAATAAGAAAGATGTAGTTGCTGAAGAATCAGAGCAGCTAATCATGAATCTGATTTTTGATCTTCACAAGATTGTTAAGGTAACTGGGATTAATCCGAAAAAAATAATTTTTTATACTGGAGCACATTGGAAATTAAAAATTTATTATAAGATTCTCTCAATTATATTTTTAGAAAGTAATACTAATTTTGGAGATATCATGAAACAGCTGATCAAAGATCCGGAAACAACAAATGCTAAAACCAATTCCAACATGGTGCAAAAAATGATTGAAGATATTCTATCAGATCCAATTGAAACAAGAAACAGGCGACTACGCCTCGAGAATTTTGAAGAAGGACTTCCAATAGAGGATGCTAGAAACCTACTATCTTTAGAAAGTGGGAGCGAAGATGCTGAGATTTTGGTATATTCAGAAGACGATACTACAAAATACGATCCAAAGTCCAAAGCAAAATTTGCTAGGCCATTCAAACCGGCAATTTACTTGGTCGATCAGTAATAAATATTACTTATTGTTACACTCACAACTAAATTAATTGCGTCTATCAGCAGTGATTACTTGGTCGCTTTCTTTTTTCTCGCAACAATAATTGATGAGATGATATATAACGAAAACCCTACAATGACAATGGGGAGTCCATAAAGAGAAAATCCGCCTCTATGTGTATAGCTTCCTAAGCCCACAAATATAGATCCTACTATTAACAAGGACAATCCTGCTCGAGCCGTTGCAGGCATCTGAATTTTCCTCTTCGATGATGACAATCTATATGTACCTCGTTTCACAAGTATGAGGCAGTAATATCTTTTTTTGTCACAAAATTATAATTATGGCACCTAAGTGGATTCCACTGTCAGATTCTAGATGAAGGCCGGACACATACAGGGTATAAATGAGAACGGATTCCCCACTATTGGAGATATATTCAGAGCGAGAGACCTATTAAATGAAGCTGTTAGAAAAACTCCATTGCAAAGATCTGAGACGTTTTCTAAATTAACAGGTACAAACATCTTTCTTAAGCTTGAATCTTTGCAGAGAACGGGTTCCTTCAAGGTGCGGGGAGCATTCGTCAAACTCGACATGTTATCGAATGAAGAGCGCAAATACGGCGTCATTGCTGCCTCAGCGGGCAATCACGCCCAAGGGGTTGCATATGCTGCATTAAAAAAGAATATTTCATGTACTATTGTCATGCCCAAGAATGCGTCTCCAGCGAAAGTAGCTGCCACAAAATCATATGGAGCGAGGGTAACTCTTCGCGGCTTAGATTATGAGGAATCCTGGCTTGCCGCGCAGGAAATAGCGAAGGAGGAAAATCGCACAGTTATTCATGCTTTTGATGATTCTCAAATAATTTCTGGTCAGGGAACAATCGGCCTGGAATTGCTGGAGGATCTCCATGAAATTGACCAAGTTTATTTGCCGGTGGGTGGTGGAGGATTGGCTGCGGGTGTCGCAATAGCAATAAAGACTAAAAATCCCAATGTAAAGGTTATTGGGATAGAATCCAAAGCATTTCCCGCTATGAAAGAATCTCTTGCTAAAGGTTCTTTGCAAAATGTAAAAGCAGGATATACCATTGCAGATGGCATCTCCGTAAAATCACCTGGCAGACTCACCTACGAAATAGCAAGTAAATATCTAGATGACTTAAGATTAGTCGATGATTCATCGATACTTGAAACGATGTTTTTACTCATGGAAAGAGCAAAACTGGTTGTAGAACCTGCGGGGGCAGCAAGTCTCGCTCATCTAATTTCAAACGGTCACCCGGACAAAAACAAGAATGTTATAGCCTTGCTATCTGGAGGTAATGTGGATATGTATTTGCTCGGACAAGTAGTAGCAAAGGGCCTTATGCATATGGGAAGGATGCTTAAAATTTTAATCCATTTGCCAGATAGACCCGGAGCATTGAAGACCATAGTGGATAGTATTGCAGAACTAAGTGTCAATATTGTCGAAGTCGAACATGATAGATTAAGTCCGAATATTTCTGCTGGAACTGCAGGTGTATACCTAAGTCTTGAAATGGAAAATGCAAATCATGCAGGACGTTTAATTGAGTTTCTAGAGGCAAAAGGAGTAGAATTCAGAATAGTTACTTGACATAATTGTTACTTGACATAATTATGAGTCAAATTGTATATGCACTATATTACGGTAGCGTACTACGATGATAATGTACTTTCTAGCTTACAAATAACGTCACTCTAAATATCAAATCTCTTTTTTTGTGTATCGGCTGCATCAAGTCAATTTTTATGTAAAAATCAAATACATTTAGTTGATGAAGTTATACTCTCTAAATCCTGCCTTATCAGCAGTGGTGCCACCTATTTTTACTAGGACGAACTCTTTGTGAACTGGTAAATGATAGGTATTAAAATTTCTTTCATTTCTGCGAAGTCTTTCATATTCGTCAATTGAAATCTTTTTTCTGGGTCCTATTTCTTCATCGAGGTTCATCTCCTCTACGATTTCCTTGTATTCAGATTGAATCACGCCAGTGAATACCATTGCGCTGCTACCACTACCATATGATCCAAATCCTACCCTCTTACTTTCAAGATCGGTGCCCTTTCTGTATTCAAATTCTAACAAACTTCTAAATCCCATATACATTGATGCAGTATACAGATTGCCAATTATGGTCGATGCCTCAAGTGAGCTCGCCATTTTCTTTTCAAAAACTTCATTGTAGAAAGATGTTTGCATAAATGCTCGTCTGAATTTTTCGTCGGCTTTCATAAATTCAGTGTCAGCCAAAATTGATTCAATGGTACCTCGGGGGTCTTTCGGTGCTGTTTCTTGCAATCCTACTTCTTTTATGACCTGATTCCATCGTGGGAGATCCCTCCACTCATGTCTTAACAAATATGCCAGGGCCTTTTCACCCATTCGTCTATAAGGAAGATGAACACTGAATAAATCGATGTGATCTGTTATGGATTCACCATCTTTCAGTTGAATCAAACCTGTTTTAATAGCTTTTTCTTTGTAACTATCAAACGCCTTCTTCACTTGGATTAAATATAATAAATTAGAGTAGTTTCCATTAACTAGAGGCGTTTCCTTTCCGCATGGCCTGTAAAAATCATATTCATTTTTGATAATTGTCGATGTAACTTTTTGATCAAAAGCTAGTAATCTGGGATTCTCCTTTAGGAGCATAGCAACTGCACCTGCACCTTGCGTATATTCCCCAGCAGAACCAATATCATATTTAGCAATATCACTCACAATCACAATGGCAGCTTTACCATTATTTTCGTCTGCCCTAATCCAATTTGTGTTATCGTAAAGCGCGTATGATCCGCTTACACATGCAAATTTGCACTCAATTCCACCGGCATGTTCAAAGGAGCTTTCTCCATAAACTTGTTCTAGCATTCCTATCACAAAAGAATTCATCGCTTTAGATTCGTCAATGCCAGTCTCCGTAGCTACATACATCCTACCTATATCTTCAGGATGAAGATGGTTTTTTTGCATTAATTTCAAACAAGCGTTAGCTGCCATACAAGCTGGATCTTGGTTAGAATCCACCAGAGCCATCTTCTTTACTCCAATACCATATTCTAACTTGTGAGGGTCAATTCCTCTTGCCTCGGCAAAATCCCTATAGTCTATATAGAGCTTTGGGACATAAATAGCCAGATCATCAATCCCTACCGACATTATCCATCTACCATATTGAATGAAGCTGTAGATATAGACAATTTAAAGTTATATCTAAATAGTTTTGACTAATTGTAGTAAGCTGATTAGCACACATTATTGTTAGTTTAGTGATTTTTTATAATCTGATAGAAGTTATCCCTTTCTGCTACTTCAAAACCAATTTGTTTAATAGATTCTATAATTTTATGTGCAGTTAGTTCTGTCGATCTGGATCCCGTAGCGCTTACTACCTCTTCACCAATCAAAGTGCCACCGAAATCATCAGCTCCGTAATTTAGAGCAAGCTGAGCCATGCCGATTCCGTTTGTAAGCCAAGAAGATTGGAGATGATCTATCAAACCATAATAGATTATTCTTGAAATGGCGATCATCTTCAACAGATTTAATCCTCCTGCTGAGTATCTTATAAGGCCCTCTGCCTGAATTCTAGTTTTGTTGGGCTCAAAACTCCAAGGGATAAATGCCATAAAACCTCTAGTTTTTTCTTGTAGTTCTGAAATTTTCATAATATGTCGCGCTCTTTGTTCTTCGGTTTCTACCGTGCCGTACATCATTGTCGCAGAGGACTTTATATCTAATTCATGCGCCACTTCCATTATTCGAAGCCATTCGTGGCTTTTGATTTTGAGAGGACTAATCACAGCTTTCACATCATCGTCCAGAATTTCTGCACCTGCACCTGGAAGCGAATCCAAGCCTGCTTTTTTTAATCTTGCAAGAACTTCTTTAGTGCTACTTTTCTCTACTTTTGCAATAGTATCGATTTCAGATGCAGAAAGTCCATGAATACCGACTTCAGGGCATCTCGTCTTTATTGCTTTGAAGGCCTCCTCGTAAAATTCCAGTTTGAGATTTGGATTGTGTCCTCCTTGAATGAGCACTTGAGTAATACCGAACATCTCTCTAGCCACTAATACACGCTTCACAATTTCATCTAAAGACAAAGTATAGGCTTCCTCATGTCCTATCGGGCGATAGAATGCGCAGAATTTACAATAAGTGATACAAACATTGGTATAGTTTAATATAATATTATTTACAAACGTGGCAGTATTCCCATAGAGTCGCTGTCTAAGTATATTACTTACCAGTCCAATTGGGTAAATATCGTTGGATTTCAAAAGCCTAATGCATTCATTGAGACCAAGACTTTGGCAGTCTAGTGCATTGTACAAAACGTCAGCGACATCTGATTTATTAATCAAATCATGTACTAGGCCGCTAGTATTTTGCAATATTATCTTATTTGTGTGGATTATCAATGCTATTTATTCCTTACAAGAGCGCTACGTCAACATTAGATGTAGCGTCATCTAATCCAGAAATCATCGTTTCCTGTACCCATGTAGTAGTCATCTGCGCCGTTCATCAGCTTCAGCTGCCACGTACCGGACCCTTGAAGATTGGATCTAGCTATCAATCTGCACACGCCTCAACATTTTCGTTACTTTATCTTTGTTCTGACTACATAATGATTTTATCACTTGCTAACATATATTATATCTGAACTTCATAGATAATGCTAGTTTGCTAAAAAGTATCGGAGGTGGTGTATGCGGAACACCTGCATTGGAAAAGGCAATGGCTGGCCAAGAACTATCGCATAATGATGGACTCGAGCTCATGAATGAAGAGAACCTTTTTTTGCTGGGCGCCGCTGCTGACAATATTCGCAAATATCTTAATGGAAATAGTGTTACTTTTGTTGCTTCATATTACTTAAATTACACCAATGTTTGTGCCGCCAGTTGCCCTTTGTGCGCATTTTACAGAAAGGGCAATGATGCAGACGCATTTACTCTAAGCACTGAGCAGATCTTAACGAGAGCGCGAATCGCAATAAAACAAATGGGAAGTACGGAATTGCATATAGTAGGTGGATTTCATCCAAAACTTGGTTTAGATTACTACGAGAGTATGATTAGAACAATAAAGGCAGAGTTCCCTAGTGTTGTAATTAAAGCATTGACACCGGCAGAAATTTTCTTCATTTCCCGTTTGACTAGAAATTCAGTAAAGGAAGTGCTGCTCAGATTGAAAGCAGCTGGTTTAGATGCACTTCCTGGAGGAGGAGCCGAGATTTTTGATCCAGAGGCGAGAAACATGATTGTCAAGGGAAAATGTTCTAGTCAAGAGTGGCTCGATACTGCTCGTCAAGCCCATGAGCTAGGATTGAAGAGTAATTGCACAATGCTATTTGGTCATGTAGAGAAGCCTGCACATATTGTTGAACATATTTTACAGATCAGAGAACTTCATAAAAAAACACGCGGATTTACTACCTTTATTCCTTTAAAGTTTAGCCTAGAGAACACTGAGTTGGAAAAGAAGAATATAATCACGAATGAAAGTCCTTCAACATATGATTTGAGAGTTATCGCAGTGTCGAGGCTGCTGCTGGCAAATGTACTTAATAACGTGTCAGTATATTGGGTGGCATTGGGTAAAAAATTGGCTCAGGTCGCGCTGTCATATGGAGGCAACGATATGGTTGGAACTGCGTTTTCAGAGGAGATATTCAGGGCTGCCGGTAAAAATACAGGTACTTCTGTTGAAGAGTTAGCTAGTTTGATTAAGGAAATTAAGAGAGAAGCTGTTCAAAGAGATACATTCTTTAATATAATTAAAAGATTTAATTGATGATGGACTAAGATAAATCAGCGGTTGACCTTCGAATTCAGGCGAAATTCAATTGTGAAATCGACGGAAGTAGTCCTCTCTCCTGTCCCATTATGAGCATTTTCTTGATAGATTTTTCGCCATCCGGTCCTATATCAACAGTGATATCATTTACATACATTTTGACGAATTTTGCCATTACATGTTTTGGTTTCCCCCTGCTATACTTCATCGCATAATCTATCGCAGCATTTCTATGTTTGAGACCATAGAGGATTGAATCTTTGAAAAGCTTGTTGAACTTTCTAATTTCTTCAACAGTCATTGATTTGATACTTGCTACATTGATCCCTAGTGGCACAGGCAGCCCATCGGTTTCAGTATACCACCAAGCACCCAGATCAAGTACGTTGTATAGGTGTGAATCATGCGTAATCTGCGATTCATGTATAACCAAGCCTGCATCGACTTTATCTGATAAAACCGCATTGGGAATTAGCTGAAAATTTATTTCTTTTTTTTTAAATTTTCCGAGAACTAGATTTAACAATAAATTGGCAGACGTCATCTTTCCTGGTATTGCGATTGTACATTTTTTTAATTGAGAAAGTGACAATTTTTTTTTTGATATTACTACTGGACCATAGTTATAGCCAAAGCTCGCACCGCTACGTAATATAGCGTAGTTCTTCAAATAGGCATATGCATGAGCTGAAATTGCGGTAACGTCGAGCTCATGTTTTAGGGCACGTTTGTTAAGAGTTTCGATATCTTCTATAACATGTTTAATTTTAAAATGAGCAGATTTTACTTTACCTGCTTCGATACCGTAAAACATGAAAGCATCATCAGCGTCAGGAGTGTGACCCAATGTGATCTCTCTCATAGCTAAATCAACATCGGAATACATTTTACAGAGCGATCTTTTCCTTCTATTCTCATCTGATAGAGATTACAATAAAAATCAATCATATTGACTTTCATTCATCTATTTTTTGGATATAAACATTACACATCGGGATAGGTGCGAGGCATGTTCTACACGTCCTGCAAGCTTCATTATGCAAGCTTCATTATGCAAGCTTCTATAATCATTATTAATAAATATTAATGTCAATTGTCCAGATATTTCAATATGAAATTCAATTGGTTGAATTATAAATCAATCGATTTCTGATAGAGGTTATAGTGAACTACCACCTATTAAAATATGTGGCTTCTTTTGTCATCATTGCGTTCCTGTCTATGCTAGCAAAAGTTCTTAAATTTAATTTGGGCATGTTCACGGTTACCCCTACTTTAGAAATATATCCTAAAGCCCGATAGGCAATATTGAAAGCGGCATTTCTATCAGCATTCTCTTCACCTCATTTAGCACAGGTAAACAATCCTTGTATCTTTCGTACACCTTTTTGATAGCATTTTCTGCAATATTGTGAAGTCATTGCTTCTGACACTTGAATTACCTTAATACCTACTAGTGCTGCTTTGTACGTTATGTATTGTGTTAGCTTGTAGTATTGAAAGCCTGCCAGCTTTCTGTTGAACTTTTTTCCTTATGTATTCTGGTTTCGTCTACGCAAGTGTTTGATATCACCTAAAACTATCAAAGCATCTGTCTCTATTGCCCGGTTGACAATCTGTCGACTTATGTTGTGGACAATATCGTTTGTAATCCTCTTCTCATGACTACCAATCTTCTTTATCGTATCCAGTGCTTTCTTCATACCTAGTTTGCGTCTTAACCAGAAGTAATGTCCTCTGACACGGTTCAAGTCCTTACCAAAGAATTTGGTCTTTCCATCATCATCACCTGCTAACTCCACAGAAGTAGCAAAGAAAAGCGCGAGGTGTAACCGGTTTGAGTATTCAAGAGGTTTCCAGAACTAGAAACTGAGTTATGGCGCGGTGTATTATGGAGTCCTTCCTACTATGTTGAAACTGCTGGTCATGTATCTGCTGAAGTAATTGAGAGATATATCAGAGAACAGCAGACAGAATGGAACAGATGGGGTAAACAGCGACGTGATTCATCTACTGGACTTTTCCAGTAGGCTTCTCACGCGAATTCTATAATATTGTATACCAACCCTCCGCGGAGGCACACCGTATATACCGTAATGGTAAGTGACAGGATAGTACGAGCACACAAATGTGGAAAAGTTGCGATGGTTCTGCTAGCTCTAGACCCATCGCTGACTAGGAAATATCTTTGCAAAAAAAGTAAAAAGGTCAGAAAAGGAAGGCATTTACAGTCTATTTAAGCAGGTGATATCCAGCGAGGTCTAAATCCTGCCAGTCAGGTTAGAGTAGAATTGATAACGTAGCGACAACCGAGAGTTGTCGATAAGTGATGTAAAGAATAGATCCTATGTTATCGGACGTCAAATGATAACAAGGGATGTATTCATCGTGTATCAGATCACAATCTAGCACCTTTCTGGGTTAGTGAGTGAGCGGGCATTACCATCGTTAGCCAAGGCTGAGGAACACCAAGCTGTAAGCTGTAAGTATGATGTGTCAACACCATGTTCTACGCTGGGTATTACACATACCTGAGATTTAGACTTAGTAAGTAAAGCCGACCGTGTGACATAGCAATCAAACATAATGGCTTGTAGGATTGCGTACAATCAGCATGTGTTGATTAAAGGGGTGGTCTAAATTCTGGCAACTCTGTAGCTTGCCAATCTAAGATTGGTACCCCCTCCCACGCGTACCGTACTCCTCGTGGAAGAACCAATTACAGATAACTGAAACAGAGAAAAAAGATTCACGATATCGCTCGCGTTACTCATTTCAAGTGCTTTGCGTATACAACTGCCATATCAAAAAGAATTATGAAGAAGGGGCAAACTTCAAAAAGAATATTCAGAGCTTTTCGAAGAAAGGTCCTAACCCGGAATAGGGGTTGTTGCTTAATACGTTTTAATCAAATGTAAATAGGATTTCACGGTTTTCGATTTAGCTTAGAAGGGGTATGCATCCCCTTATTGACTTGCAATCGTAAGAGAAGAGGTGGTTATTGG
>JBAVTY010000087.1:0-1867 GCA_049696495.1 Candidatus Nitrosopolaris sp. | reverse complement strand
CCTAATTTTTTCAGACGCTTCCGGCAACACTGATTTTGATGATGATGGTGGCTGGTGTGCGGTTTTCTTATAGGCTTCCCTATCGCGGATATTTTTGTCTTTATTTAAATCATTCATGACAATCATTTGCTTTCGATGTAATAGCTTTTTCTAACAGTGTTATCTTCAATTATTTAGACCTTGATCTTTTTTTCTTTGCCTAGCGCTGATGTGATGACGTGTTTTTTGCCATATCCTATCTGAAAAATTCAATATAATCCTTAGCAAATTGCGCAAGTAATAATTGCTTTCCCTCGGCTTTGCGAGATTTATTGCTATGGCCTAGTGTTAGCAGTAAAGAAGCATGCATTTTTCGTATATCATCTGGTACAGATCGTAGAAGTCTATAGGTCACATCTACGCTGAATTTAACACCAGCAACACTGATTTCTAAAATTCTTCTAAAATCAAAGACATAGGTTCGGGAAAGGAAAGGAAGGTCTGCGCTGTATCGATCTGAAGTTGAAGTTAAAGTTTTATTTAACATTTAAAGAGTTAATAACAGACAACTAGTCATTAAGTATTTTTCCATAGGTCTGGTAGTTGTTGTACTTGCACACGTAATAGAAGCATAACAAGTGAGTGCGGTGTAATTCATCAAGAAATTCTTACTGTATAATCAAATAGTTGATACGCACCTAATATTAGTTTAGAATGCTTTTATCTAGTTTTTCCTATTATAGAACTATGAATTCGAAGGCAAGTATAGCTCTTAGTACAATAGCAATCGCAGCATCAGTCTTACTGTTTGCTTCAGGTCCTCTAGTTGCAGACCACCAAGCATTAGCATACGTATACCACCACGGACACTACCACTACGGACATTATCGTTACCACCACGGACACTATCGTTACCATCACTACCGCCACTACTAACACAAACACAAACAACTGAACAAAAAAAGGAAAGTAAAGACCATTCAACTCTTTTTTTATTTTTTATGACGTAGATCAAGAAAATTCGTTTCAGCACCATAATTTTTGTGCAACCAAGTCACAGACTTACAATAGTATGAAACCCGCCTACTTCAACGGGCACCTAATTTTCCGTTTAAAAATATACGACGTCTACAGTTCATTTGCCAACCATTAAGTCACATGTAATTAGAACGTAATTCGTGCATTTAATCTATTCACCCTTGAAGAGAGTCCTACAAGTGATTATTCATTCCAATAAATATAGAACCGATGTTGTCCCTTTTCACAGCAGTTAATCTTTCATTCACCACAACAGCTCTTCCTGTAAATGCTATAGTAGCTCCACCCAGTGGTGAGCCGGCATACACAAAACAAGATTAGTCCTAATAGTTATTTTACAAAATATCTCATTACCAGATTTGTATTGAGTTAGATTGGCAAACTTAATCGTGCGATCGATGTGGTCATCCAGAGGTGGACATTTTCCAGGCTGAGGGAGAGTTCTGCTGCTCATGTTGGAAAAAGAGAACTGAGCCCTATACGCCTTAGAAATCATGATATCTCAAATACTTGCAAACTGGGCATTAGGTTAGAAAACTCAGATTGGAGGTAGATAATGAATGGCGCATCTTGAAGGCGCGACTCATGGATTTTGACTCTATATTGTCTCTGAAAGAGAATAACAATGGACCTATTATTCACAATAAACGTGATGTAATGTCTTATTATTCACAATAAAAATCGCGAACTGCTTTGGCTATATCAAATCGTGAGGATTCATGCGGCGAGAAGGAGGAAACTCGCCAGCATAGGCACGCCGGTGGAGCTCTGCAAACGACATACCTGCTTGACGGGCCGCAACTAGCTTTTCAGCATCGACAAGTGTGCCGATCGATGCTGCAGTCCTGTT
>JBAVTY010000086.1:0-19943 GCA_049696495.1 Candidatus Nitrosopolaris sp. | reverse complement strand
ACAAGCTCGGCCACATCGTGCTGGACAAAGTGACCAGCATGGCGAATGGTGAGCAAGGTCCAATCGTTCTCTAGCCACTCCCAGGTGTTGTTCAAGCCTGCCTCTGAAGCTTTATTGGGGGCTTTAGCCGCAACAGCGACAGCATTTGGCGTCGAAGCAGGTATAATTATTAGAGAACATAATGTCTAATGTCAGAGGATTATGGATGACAATGCACACTTGTAAGGAATGCGTTCAGAAGTTTCCTGACTGAATATAGTAGAAACTTTTCACTATTAGCTCAACCAACGTAGAAAAAGGTGATCAATAAACTTTAACCTCGACTAACCAGCATAGTGTAGTAAACTGACTGACTGTTATAGTTTTGCTGGCTTGATTAATGGCATACCATAACTAGAAAAGGAATTCATATCTACTACGATCCTATGCAAGAAAAGAATTCGGATGTGTTTCTCCCTGTAAAGTCGAATTATATGCTGTTCATGTCTAATGGCGAAGACAAATTTTACCTCATCTAATATAATAACACTTTGTTACCTGTTTCCACCTATTACCAGTTTGCTTAAAAAATTGAGTATTGTGGATATTACGATTGTAAAAATTGGATGCTTAAGCCATGATCTTCTGTCCTTTTCAGGTTCAGGAACATGGGCGATATTTATCTGCTTTATTCCATTTATTCTGTATAAGGAATTCATTCTACCCTCTAGGAGTTTTATTTTATCAGCGGGCAGTATTGCAACGCACTAATTGTGTTAGGATCAGAAGCTTGAGAATTTAGATCGCTTACTGAATAAGGCAATACTTCTAACTCTACGTTACTAAGTGTAGACGCCATAACTTCTTTAGAAACTCCTTCAAAGCGAATTTCAAAAAATACTCTTATTGTCACGGATTAGAATCCAGAGTTTAAAAAAGTGGAGATAATATTCTTCCACTTACATCCGAGACCCATGGCATTCTTTTTATCTTTTCAACAATTTGTGAGATGGATTCACTCCATTTTGCTATAACTGTTATAGTATTCGTCCCATAAATAAATGATGCAGATTCTATACCGTGTAATTTGTATATCTCTTTCAAAATGCGTTGAGTGATAATGGGTGCGTCATTGATATTTCTTATATCAAATACTACGTTTAACAAGACTTTCCTTTCAGCTTGTTGTTTCATCTTTGCAATTTGTTCTTCAATTTCCCGTTTTCTTTTCTCTCGATGACATGCATATTATTCACTACGGCTGTTTACCTTTCTCCATCTCTCTTGGAATCCTTTACAGATTGAAATATTATTAGCCTTGAGACTATCTGCATATTCCCGTATTATGTTTCTAGTACTTTGCATTTTTCTACACCGCAGGGCATATTTGGTAATGAACAATAAGGGTACATGACATTAATCTATAAATGTATTTTTGGATATACTGTGCGCCTAGAAATACCATAACAGTTGTGCTCAATCATCGATCACTAATTGCCATAAATAATGTCAGCCGATCAACTCGGTATCTAATTTCTTGCCACCATTATTGCCATTATTGTGACTTAAACTTGCTATACCTGATCCTCCATTCCACGTATTAACAACCGCAGTTAACTCCATGATATCTTTTTCAGCAAAGCCAGCGTTAAATTAACTAACGTACTAATGGCATTTCTCTGTTGATCATTGGTACGTAATAGAGCAAATTGTTGATTTGCCATTGCTATCGCCTTTTCTAAGTCACTAAGGTTTTTGAATGAACGGAGCATGTCTGCTAGTTTCTACGCTGCTGTTCGTTCGTCCACCCCTTCTTTCTGAGCCACGTCTTTTATGCAATCGATCCATACCAATGCTTCCACAAAACCGATCCCAATCTCTTTCAGTTTTTTTGCCGAAGGTATTAGATCTTCCACCGAATCTATCCAATACCAATCAACTCGGTATCTAATTTCTTAATGCCATGACCATTACCTTGACTTAGATCTGTTCATGCTGATAGACAGCGTGAGCTTCAACAGTATCTTTTGAATTTCACAGGGATTCCGAATAGTTTCTATAAGGTTAGGTTGGATACCATCTTCGATTTCCTTGATTTTTTCTTCTGATGACATTTATTCCAAAGAGTATCAAAAACATTTTGCTGATCTTCGACTATCTCTCTGACATTGGAATAAATCATTTGTGATGCAACCTTTCCTTCTTCGTGAAAAATGGCTGGAGCTAGGTATTCCCCTTCACTTATGTAAAAGCTTCCTTTAATTCCATCGAGGTGTCGGAGTTCATCTACTAATACACTTAATTGTTTACAGGAGAATATATTTGCTGGAGTAATTTCTGTGAGTACTCTTAGACGTAAGCCCTTCCTAGCTTTAATATCAGCTAAGGATTTACTCTATACATCAAATGCTAATGCTGGTCGAGTATAATCTAAGCAAGCATCGACTCTTGCTTTTGTGTTTGAAGCAAATTTTAACGCAGCATCTATAACGTTCCCACTTCCGCGTATGATTTCGGTTCTTTCAGAGGGCTGAACATTATAGGAACCGGACATAGCACATGTACTTGATTGCTATTTGACAATCCTGTATATAACAAATATTAGTCGAGGTTCAGCATGAACTAATTGTCCAAATATGCCAGGTTTCCGATTTTCTATATCACAACCTCAAGAAAATGTTCTATCGTTCTATCTAGCAGAACGAAACATTAGTGGTGATGATGGAAGCCGCCGTGGGAGTAGGAACCAAAACCGCCATGCCAATGGTGGAAGCCGTGGTGAAGAACATCTCCGCCAAAGAAGTGAGAGAGAGGCGAAGGGTAGCTAATCCCAGGGTTAGACTCGCAGAAGCCGCTTCCGCACAAGTTCGCTGCAAATGTCTGTTGATTACTAATTATGAAACCTAGAGCAAATACCGCTCCGATAGCAACTATACCAAGAGGTATGCTTATCTTATGTTTCATTATTCTATAACATGAATCAATAGATAAAAAGATTATAAACCAATATTTAGGATTTAAAGTCTATTTGATTCTACAGTAATAAAATCTTATTCGATGTGGTTTAAGGTTGGAGATTTCTTAATCAACCTTTGGCATTATTAGGAGTTTCTATACTGACAATGCATCGAGCATATTACAAACAGGTGGTCAGTCAAATGAAAGCTCTCTTAATCGATGAAGATGATGTTCCGAACTGTCAGAATATCAAAAAATCCACGACATATAAATCGACATTTTGCTTATGAAAGTAACCGGAATTGCGGCAAGCTTTTTGCAAACGTGGTTGCCGGTCCTAAGAGCATCTACAAGAACTATGTATGGAATTATGTCTGACATAGTTGACATCACGATATTTTGTATGTAACAATTTTAGATTAGAAACTTTTTAATCCAAGTTGGGCATAAGGCACTCTAGAACCCTAGAGATTTTCGCTTTATCCTTGGAAGTCCTTTCAAAGACGGAATATTCTAGGGTTCGGCTAATATAAGAATAGCGATTATAATCTAAATAGATGCTTGTGATTCAATCACAATGAACCACAAATTATCCGATAGTGTTTCTTGCTGTTGTCTAGGCTTGTTACTACGGTTGGTTTTTCCTTATCCCAGAGTTGAACCGGGAGATTTACCTTTAGTTGGATTTGATGTGAGCCCAAGAGAATGCCACCTATCTGTTTGTTACTCTATTGAGCTTCCTTCTGGCAGTCAGGTCCATTAATTGCAACTGCATACACAGGTTCTCATAGTAGTTGACTTCTGTTTTTGTTCAAAAGAGCATAAGCATGATTGCGTTTTAGTTCTAGTTTTTTCTCCATTTTATCATATTTGTACGAAACTAGATTCGAGTACCAGGGATGTTCGTTGTAATACGAGGTGCAATAGTCCGTCATACCCAAACAAACACGAGATATGGTATTGATTGTTGAAGGATGGTTGTGAGCCCATTCTATGCGGTCGACATACCCTTGAACTTCACCTTGCAAGTAAACTGAGCAGAACAGGTTATCTGCAGAACATGGATAGAAAATGTGCTCTCCGTTATAGTTCTGTCGGTTTGTGTGAACCCAACCCAAGACCCATGCCTCTTCTAGTACTCTTGTGTTGTTGCCATCATGCGTATGGAAGAAAGTCGCAGCTTTAACCCAACCATAGCAATAATCAGCGGAATATTGATTATTGCAACCATTATCTGGGTCGAAAGGTTGCGTCGGATATATAGTATGTAGCCTAAAAGCGTGTAAATACGCGCTCATGTAGCATAAAGAGGGAACACAGGGGTCTGGTGCGTTATCTGCTGTTCCTGTTCCATAGATGATATTTAAGATGTGCTTGGTTTGATGAACAGTCGTTGTGGATTGAGAGCTAACACGAGCACTGGTGTCAATAGTAGAACATAGTAAGAGAGGGATTACGAGAATAACAAAGAACTGTCTCGTGAACACCAAGAACCATTCGCATGATGAACACTTTGCTTTTTCGGAAGACTTTTCTATATCTCACGAGGTGACGCGAAGATTTGGATTTGATGAATTAAATTTATTGAGCTTCCAAATGAGACAAGTTTAGTCGAAATGCGTGCTGATGAGGCATTCAGGTTATGCCTAAAGGCTCGGAAGCAAAAGGAAAAAAAGAAGTTATGAACACATGAAAGTTTCGCCTTTGAATTTCCTAGCTTCGGATAATTGCTTTTTGCTGGCATTGATACATTTCTAGCCATATCCAACTATATTTGATAGGAGAGTCGTATTCAGATTTTTTGAATTGCTTTTACTAGTAAGGAAAAACCGAATTTCTTCAAAATGATCTCGACAACCGAATTCATCTGCAGGTGCGTTTTGGAGTTCTTTTAAAAGAGATTCATCAAGCCCTTCCATCGGATGAACGTCAAGAAACCGCATGGAGACGTGAATTATTTGAGTCAAGTATTTAAAGTGATTTATAACTTTTACATTTACTAAATCTGTCCTGATAGTCCATATCCACATGTGCAAATATCACAAGTCTATAACGTGTTACGATGAGTGAGTTAGAAGGTTGTACCAAAAATCCGTTTTTGTTTACGATAAACATGTGATTTTGAGTCGTCTATAGATCTGCTGCCCGTCTGGACAACAGGCGCTTGTATCTTTGATGCGACTGCAGGCATTAGGAGTTACTGATATGGAAATTAAAAATATGGCGCAACTTATGGATTTTGGCACTATCTCGAAAAATTGGAAGAATAACAATGGTAACACAAACAACGGTTGGCCGACGTTCTGAGTACCACGGGGAGTCAGTTATCCACAGTAGACAGAGTGGAAGAGTAGTTCATTTACCGGTTAAAACTGCAGTATTCCCACACAAAGATTATAACAATATACCACCACCAGCAGTAGCCGAGCACACCGTCCGACCGCCAGCTATAGTCTATAAACTGATCCGTATTGCCATGCCGCGCTCATTGCTCAACAGTCTGAAGATTTTGGCCAAATCCAAACGGATTGGAGTTACTGAACTCCTTCTAGATATTTTTCGAGAGCATGTATATACATATAGATATAGATTAGGACGACAACGACAGCAGCCGCCGCAACCATTCAACAATCAGTATTACCCAGTCGGGATTCTTCCTTCTGAAGATACCGATAAGACAAAATTTAGTTTTACAGGAGAGCTGCACGGTTCCAATAAATACTGGCTCCCATGAGCGCATATGAAAGACCACGGGATGAACATGCAAATCCTGCAAAACCACTTCCAGCAAAGGGAATTATACCACAATCAACATCTTCAGCTGAGTACGTAATAATTTGTATCACGCCGGCTTCATTCTGTCTCGAACCCATCGACCGGAACTTTCATCTCTACGCTCTGGTTATTATTGTCCACGTACCCGATCGTCACCCTGCGTTTTTCATCAAGCATTGTCCTATCCTTGCCTACCTTGCCATCACTGGATTTTGCTATCTTCATCACCTCTAAGAGCTCTGTAATTTTCAGCTGCGACTCCTCCATCTTGGCCATATGCTCCTTCAACACCTGCATCTCATCTTCCCTCTTCTGTTGTACCGCTTTTGTTTCCAAAATCTCATTACGAAGAGCCTGTAACTCTTGGTCCTTCCTCTCCTTTTCTTCCGTGCCTTTATGATAGGCCTCAAACGACATCACGAAATTACACTTAAAACAAAACTGGGCATCTGGTCTGTTAGGTTCCCTACAATGTGGGCACATCTTGGGTTCTAGAATATTCACCACCTTCTCGTCTCTAAGGAGACCTTTTGTCCTCAGCAAGTCTTTTTTTGCCTCATTGCCTCTGAAATGCACATACTTTGCGAGCATGTTCGAACGGGGCGTCCATCCAAAGAATTGTTTCATTTTCGCATCTGAAGAAATTTCTCCTGTGTCGTATTTGTGTGTAACAGTGGAATGTCGGTGGACGTAGGGGTTCCATTTCTTTCGAAGTAACTCGTTTATCCTTTGTTTGTCCTCCTGGGGAACATCCTGTCTGGATAGTAACTCTGTGAAATACGACTTATAGTGTTTGTATGTCTTTATCAAGGTGGCTGCCTGGATAGCCTTACCGTTTCTTTCATTGGGCACCAAGATGGCCTCTCTATTACTCCCTTGCGGATGCAGAGATATCCATTGAGTGATGTAGGGGATAGAATCGATAAGCGGCAGCCCCCGTTCACCCGTCTTCCCATTTACCACTATTTCGGCATACCTTTGACCATTATCTCCTTCTTTGAACTCCAGGTCCTTTATCCTCAGTTTTAATATCTCATGGGGACGACATCCAATGTCCACCTGTATCGCATGGAAACATCTATCCCTTGCACTTGGACAATATTTCAGGAATAGAAGGTTCTCCTCGGAAGTCCACATATCTGGCTTGTAGAGAGAAATCTCAAGGCGTTTGAGTTTGCGGAGGTTTTGTACAACAGACGGTCTTGGCCTGTCTGTCGGGCCGACGTCAGGGTTGTATAACCATCTAAAGAATTTGACAACATTTATCAAGTTACCGTTGTAAGTCCCAACCCATTTATGCGATGGGTCAGCGTTATCGTCTTTTCTGAAGTGGTCCAGGTATCTTATAATATCTGCCCGCGTAAAGTCTTTGAACCTATTATTATTACCATATATGGAAAGAGGTATCAGAGTGTTGAGAATGGACATCCTATAATTATCAGAAAGTCTTATCTCGCTTCTTAAGGCCAAGATATAGTCGCATATAACAGAGGCCCGTTCGGAAGATAATACACTCAACCGTTTAGAGAATGACGGTGTAAGACCTCTTGTGGCTTGTTCTATCTTTATACCCAGGTCAGACGCTGTTTCTTCTACGGCCACCATTCATCATAAGACCATCAAAGACCCATTTTAAGATATCTTAGGTAATTTGGAATTCCGTGCCTCATTATCCTCCGGTCATCTTGATGAATTTGTTAGTTCTCTTTACCTTTGATATATAGTCGATATTAGCTAATGCAACATCCGCGGACTCTCGTACTTCTTCACTTCCGTCATCCAATGCTTTCTCAAGTGCTTCCCTAGCGCTTTCGGAACCTATTACGCCAAGGGCGATAGCCGCTTCGTGCCTCACGAAGAAACTCGAGTCCGAAGTTAATGCCTCTGCAAGGGCACCTATTGCACTCGTAAATCCGAGCTGACCTAGGGAAAATGCTGCTTCATGTCTAACCAGTTGATCTTTATCATTCTTGAGAACGTTACTAATATGGTAAACTGAATCTTCGTCAGATATATCTGCTAATATACAAATTGCTCTTGTCCTTATCACGTTGTCCGCATGAGTGAGTAGATCCAAGAAATATTTTGCATTTCGATAGTCATATTGTCTTTCCATTTCTTGCAATATGTTCATTCTATCGGCAGATTGTGAATGATGGATTCTACGCATTGCGTAGGAAAATTATTTACAGTAGGGCTTAAATCTTCCGATGTTCCGAAAATCCTGTGTAATTAATAGGAAAGTTATCAGAACAGATGATATCGTCATATTAGTCAGCACAAATGCGAGGTATACTAATCGAGTACTACAGCACTAACTGGCATGAAAAAAACATCCAAATTTGTTCGATATAGTGAGGCGAATATTTGTCATCTCCTGGGTTACCAAGTTAATCTATATCGAATGTAAGTCGGTAGAAAACCAAACGCATTTCTCAGTCCAAGATGACTCTCATAATGTTGTCCTCCAGCCCTGCTTGCCGCTTAAACCCGGTGCAATTTAGGTATAGACTGAGGTCAATATTATGAACGGTGAGAAAATAGACAGCAATCTAAAACCAGGCATGAAGTCATCTTTTACAGTCATGAGGCTTCAAGGTGCCAACCAGACTTTAGCGGCATGTACACATACACGTAGTTACTCTTACCTATCATGCTGCGCAAGTTCGTGGTTCAAAGTGTAACCGAAGCCGATACTTTTAATCCTATGTACGCACACAACCCACTTACGGTAAGGACCGTAGACGAACCTTAATTGGACCTCATATTCAACCTGTAATATAATACTACGTCAAAGAATTTATCATACTTATATATGGAATCCCTCAGTATTCCTTCCTTTTTCAAACCATTTTTTTCTAAAACTCGTATAGATGCTCTGTTTGTTGTGAGAACATTCGCGTACACTTTATGTAATCGGAGAACATGGAATGCATAATTGATAAGTAGATTTATTGATTCAGTCGCAAGACCCATATTCCAATATTTCTTCCCAATCCAATAGCCCATTTGACCACTCTTATTCACGTTGTCGATTTTCTGTAAGCTAATCACACCAACTAGGTTGCCACTGTCTATTAGATCTATAGCAAAATTTAGCTCCTTTTTTAATCTGAAGTTTCTGCGGCTTTTATTAATAAACCTTCTTGCATCTTCCGTTCCATAAGGATAAGGCATGTGCTCAAGGTATCGAACAACGTGCACTGTTACAAGTCGTGGCATTGTCTGAATGTCCTTGTATCGAAGTTGCCTCAGCCTCACAAGTTTACTCCTAAATGTTGGGAATTCATTCAATGTATCTTCATCTCTAATCATAACCACTTACTTTTGCATCAAGAGATATGTGCATGGTATTGCGAAAACAAGCTTTATCTATCATTGTAACTGATCGAGGAATATGTCAACAAAAAAGGAGGAGCAAAAGCAATACTCAAGAAGTAGCAACACAACCAATCCTCAAGAGGCAAAAAAAGAAGTCGAAAAAATAACAGATGATGCGAAAAAAAGAAAAGAAGCTACAACAATTGCCAAAAAATTAGAAACCAGAGTAGAAGAAAGTGAAGGCAAGAACCAAGCGATGATTAAGATATTAGATGAGAGCAAGGATAATATCAGGCAAGCAATAAAAGAAACAATAGCAGAAATCCCGCGATTCACAAAAATTGTTCAAGACTTTCAAGAGACAGCCATGGAAACCGCGAAGGAAATTTCAGATGCGTTCATAGAATCACAAAGGCAAGTCATAAGCTCTTTGCAATTGATACCGAGTAGGGATATATCTGCATCAATTTGGAGTTATTGGACGTTCCAGCCAATTATAGCTGACATGTATCTAAGTATGTTCAGAATCACTGTGGACACTGCGATTGCGACAAATAGATTAGCGAAAAACTTGATTTTTACAAACCTAGAGGGCGCTAGGGCATTGATGCCGCAGTTGAAAGACAACGCAAACGAACTCCCAAGACTAAGCGCTGATGCTGCAAAAACATTTGAGCAGACTTAGAGAAATGCGCCTGATTGGCGTAATCAATAATCAAATCATCATTACCGTGATTATAATAACGAGCAGCGAGATACAAAGGATCAGAATATACAGGCGGTATAGGAAGCACTTGAATGTTTAATATATGGATCGTCAGTTCTCGAATCAAGTTAGATAATTGATCCCTGTTACTGTCGCTAAATTCGGTGGTAGTGCACTAGGAGTGGATGGTATTCTAATTAAAAAAATCATTGATAGGATAGAGCAATTGAAGGCCAAAACAAAAGTCGTTGCCGTTTTTTCTGCTCCCGTTATCACTTATGACGACAAATTCTATTCTATGACAGATGTCGCAATAAAAGTAGGGAGGAGCTATGCTTCCTCCGATCCTATTGAAATTGAGATTTTAAGGGAGGTCTATGAACGAATTGCCGCGAAACATCTTTCTAATCAGTATTATCAAGAATTCCTTACACATCTCGATATATTCTATCGTCAGGTGATAATTTCATTAAAGCAGGCGGCAGAAAACCGGCGCTTTGTTGATCTTATCAGATCGAGAACGCTTGCATACAGTGGAGAGATTACAATGTCTTATCTTATGGATTATATTATAAGAAGCCACGGGATGAAATCTGATCATGTTAATATAGAAAAATGGCCAATTATCACTGACGACAACTTTGAGGCAGCCAATTTTCTTATTGAAGAATCAAAACAGAATGACCGTCATTTATTAGATTTAGTCGAACATAACGAGGTCGTTTGTATAGGCGGATTTATAGGTAAAACCATTGATGGTCTTGAAACAACATATGAGCGCGGCGGTTCTGATAGAACAGCGATAGACACTGCAATCCTCTTACACGAACGATATGACATGAAGGTCGATTTTGAAAAAGATAACTCTGTGCAGAGTGCCGATCCAAAGATAGTAAAGAACGGTTTGGAAAATATTCAATACTTGTCTTATAATGAGGCAAAGTTAGCTGGAATGTTTGGTATGAAGATTCTCGACCCGGTTGCTATAAAGGAAATTCTTGACAATAATTTGGATATCCCTATAGTTATTACTAATATGAGTGATCCTTCACACACGACGATAATTCAAAGAGATCCTCCACGTCAAGCGGATGTCAATCTAGTAAAAATCGTCACTGGCAAGAAACAGTGCGCTATGGTACGAATTGAAAGTATTGCAGCATCTCACGTGATCGCCTCGCTTGAAAAGGACAAGCAGTACCATGATTTCGTCAAATTATCTCCGTACAGAAGTGATGACGTCGAAGTTTGTCGATTGCTTTTCCTAGATGCTGACTACGTCAGAAGACAGGAACGCCACTTCAAAGCATACTATCCAAAGGTGGAGATAGTGTATGGAAGAGGTGTAGTGACCCTTATCGGCGATATGATGTGGCAGATGCCGAACATAGCATCTACTGCTAGCAGTACGGTTGGAGAACATGGCATAAATATTCTCAATTTGGATGCACAAGAGGAGACATCAAGAATCCTGATTGTTGTAGAGGATAAAGTTACTAATGTAGGTGACGCTGTTAAAGCAATTCATTCAAAACGACCCAGAGTTCAAAAATAAAAATGACAGAAGGCAAAATATGGATAGACGGATCTCTCGTACAATGGGATCAAGCAAAAATTCACGTTCTCACTCATGGTTTACATTATGGAACAGCAGTATTCGAGGGAATTCGTTGTTACAAAACTGACAATGGGCTCGCTGTTTTCCGTTTGCCAGACCACATGCAACGATTAATGAACAGTGCAAAGATATACTACATGGACATTAGATATTCTAAGAAACAGCTGCAAGATGCGGTAATCGATACAATCAATGCCAATAAACCTGAGGATTGCTACATTAGACCAATCGCATACTACGGTTACGGGAAAATGGGGGTCAATCCTCTTCCCAATAAAGTTTCTATCGCGATAGCACTTTGGAAGTGGGATGAATATATTAGACAAAGCGATCCGCGAAAAGGAGCAAGATTAGTGGTCTCTTCATGGATGAGAATTGATGGAAAATCAATGCCCATGAATGCAAAAGCGGCAGCGAACTACGCGAATTCTGCTCTCGCTAGAATGGAAGCATTGAAAATGGGATTCGACGAGGCAGTGATGCTGAATACAGCAGGAAAGATTATCGAAGCTTGTGCAGAAAATATATTCTTGGTGAGAGACAACGTGTCGATTACCCCTCCGGTCAATTCAGGTGCGCTCAGCGGGATAACCCGAGATAGCGTCTTGTCTATTTTACGACATAACGGCAGTCCTTATGAAATTCGTGATATTTCAAGGGACGAAATGTACATAGCAGATGAAGTTTTCCTTACTGGCACTGCGTCCGGAATAAGAGGAGTAGGAGAAATTGATAACAGAATTATAGGTGATGGAGACATAGGTAAAGTTACGAAGCAGATTAAAAGCAAATTCGAAGCAATAACTCGAGGAAATGACGACATATTTAGCAAGAAATGGCTCACTTATGTCAACTAGCTATAATCTCTAGCAACGAAATAGGTTCACTTGCTTTCGCCTTCATACTTCATTTTTACATAATTTACTAATTTTATCGCATCCTTCTCTTTCAAACTCTGTCTGTTCTTACTAATATAAGAACGGAAAGATTCGAGATAATCTGAGAATGAAGGATATCTCCTTTTCGTTTCATTTATGATAACCTCATAATTTCGATCTGGAAAGTAGATACTCTTTGCGACTTTTACTGCTGCTCTTCTAGTATTTTTATCAATCACTCCTTTTCTTAATGCGATGAAAAGGTTGTATCGAATATCAATCATCGCTTCTGACTGGAGCTGTTGATTCTCTGGAGTGAATGTAACTGCTACTTCGTCATCTGCAGCAATTGTGTTCTTTTTGTACAATTCAAATATTTTCCCTATTCCGATCATACCATACTTTTCCAGTTCCACTGCTCTCAATGCCCCAAGACTCGCCGCTCCCAAAACGAGCATATTTTGCTTCACTACTAGTTGGAATACTTCTATTGGAGTGGGAGGATAATCCTGCAAAAATAAGCCGTCGACCAATCCGACTATAACGCGATCATCATCATTTATGCAACTCATGAGTCTTAGAAAATCTCCTTTTTTCGCAGGTGGTCTATAATCGGCATTAAAAATTTTTCTAGCTTTTTCAATGTGTAGACTTGGACCAATAAAAACAATTGGCTTAACCATTTTTTCTAAAATACCTTCTAGCTCTCCAACCCATAATCGATTTTGTGAATTTAAAAGTCTCTAATCCTGGAACTATAGCTCGCACAACAGGAATTCCAACTTCTGCAATTGTTAAATCTACAATTATTGCTTTTTTTAGGCCCGCGTGTTGTAACCGTGCTAAAATCAGGTTAATATCATCAAGAATATCACTGTTAATATAAGTCTGAACCTGAGAAAATTGGATCTTATTTTTGGATGGCATAAATTGCCATGCCCTCTTGTCGTCAGAATTATTCTCTCCATATTTTATCTTTCTCAGGTCGTCCCTTGCACCTTGGATGTTGGCAGCTCTACTTTGCGAAACCTCAGTAATAGCACGTAACAACGCGATCCTCGCATCCGGGTGAGTGCCATGGCCTTCAGCAAGGTATCCATAATCATGAGTTAGCCATTCGGTGCTGCTCGCATTAAATGTCGGAATCCCAATATCTGACCTTGTATCCTTTATTATCAGAGGGATTTTAGCTCTCTCAAATTTCCTAACTAACATCTTAATAGGATCAAAATCTACATCATGAATATCAACATCAGGAAATATACTTGGATCATCCATAAATTGATCAGCAAGGACAGAACATACTGAATATTGTTTTGCTTTCAGCGAATTTACGATAGTTCGTATAAAATGGAATGGGATAGCGCTAGCTCGGAGTTCCGCCAAACTAATTGCATCACGTTCTATAATCTCACAGAAGGAATGACAAACTGCTTCTTCTAATACGTTACCAGAAGCAAGTCCATTCGTATGATAGAATGCGAACGGGTTTAAAGCAGGAGCTTTTGGAGAATATCTGAATAAAGCAAGAGATGCCGGGACTAAAATACTCTCTCCACTAAACAGCTCAAAACCAGGGAGGAAGTCCATCGTCATGTAATTTCGGTATTTAAAATTGAAAGGCTCTACAACCTCTTCAGGATGCAGGACATTGTAACTCTGTGATAATTGATCATAACTTCCTTGAATGAAACTCCGCTGTGTACTATTTGGAAGTGAGCAATATCTTTCGATACATTCCATCAACGCGCTAGCTTTGGCATGTGCCTTAGTCCTGCCCTTACCGCTATAAACCCAAATGTAATCCTTTGTTCCAGGTAAAACAGCAGAGTAATTTGGGATAGTTAATTTATCCATATATGTTAAGTCCGCAAGTCGAGTCACTCCAATCTGCTTAGATATCGACATGATCAGCCTAAGAGTCTGTTCAGGGGGAACTACCCTAGAACTTCCATCTACCGTCCACTTCTCTCTTTTTTGGAGTTGCATGGCTGTCCTTGCACTGTTTATGAGCCGTGAATAAGTTCTTATCAAGTTTACGAATCACTACTGCGAGCTTAATTCAGAAACTCATGCACAACTTATCATTTTAAACATTAAATTTCTTTTTTCATGATTTGGTCATATTAAATCGTAGTTTGCAGACTGTATTCGAAATTATTCTACAAATTAGAATCGCGCATTAGGCTTATATACGACAATTTTGCATCGTGCACGTACTTGGACTCGAGACGGAAGGACGCAGAGACTATAAGCGAAATTCTGCTTAGAGCAGCGAGTGAACCGGAATTCAGAAATCAATTGGTCAAGGAGCCAGCAAAGGTCTTAGAACAATACAATATTTCACCGGAAGCCAAATTGATCATCAGAACTAGCATAGCTGATCTTACACAATAGTCTCATAATTTCGCCTTAAGTTATTACTGATTCATAATATGTCTTAACACCATCATCGCTATGATGTGATTTTACGCGATGATCCGTCACGCTATTAACCCTTGAAGATGACTAAATCCAAACCTTAACGGCTAATGATATTCAGTCCCAATTATGGTTCCATTCTCTAGATAGGATCTTTGCGGAGCACCCCATCAAATTTCTCGATCACATATTACAAGATTGCTGATCTAAACATACTAAACCAGCAATCGAGGTATTGGTTGTTTTTATATAATCTTAGACAATTCGATAATCTCGAAATATCTATTCACGCACTCTCTAACAGAGAGTGTCCCCCGCCTCTGACCCACACGTATTCATAGGTAGCCATACACACAAATGTGTACTCCTCCTCGTGTACTCTCTATAACGGGGTGCCTAGTAATATGCGCAAAGAAACCAGGATCGCCAGCGCTATTTTCGGCAACTAAGTATATAACTCACAAATATAAAAGGTCAGCTAACTGAAATAATTTGTGATAGATTTAACTCAGCAGCAACTACTGGGACCCTTAACTTAAAATTATCACCGATCGTTGGCTTAATTTCTCCAATGTAACCTACTGTCAGTCCATCTACAATGATATCAGAACTCCTTCCTTGAACTAAGATTGTCTTTATATTGGATGTCGTAACGATATTTTTGCCAAAGCTTGTCTTCAAAAAAGTCTGCACAATGGATTTTGCCTCAGAATAGCTTGCTTTAGAATGAGCGACAACTACCCCCAGATTCCAATATTCCTGGATTGAGTCTCCATATTGAAAAACCTTCCCTATCTCAAATAGCTTCTGAGGATATTCTTCATGTATATTATGAGACAACGATTGGATTAGAGAAGGAATTAGTGACTCCCTTAGTATTTCGTGTTCGATACTTTTAGTTTGCTCTGCAGTCAATATATTATCATGCTCTGGCATACCCATAAATTGATAATGTATTTTCCTGCTGACTAGGTTAAAATTCACAACCTCTAATATACCAAGTCCAGTCATCACCTCTCTGACGATATCCAAGCAATTTGAAAGATAGTTACGCTTACCTGATAGACCGGAAGAAGGCATAGTGGTCCTCAAATTGTATATACCATAGCCCACAACTACCTCTTCTACAAGGTCGGTACGATCTAATATATCAGTTCTGTATCGTGGAATAGTGCACATAATTTGACCAGATACAACTTTCCCGTCCAACCTACTTTTCTTCAGACATTTCAAAATATCAGGTGCTTTTAATTTCAGACCAACTATTCTGTTGACATATCCTATCTCGACTTTGATGTTGGAGGGATCCATTTTAGGTGTCTCATTATTTCGTCCATCTGAATTATCAATCGAGACTGTTTGAATTTCAAAACCTGCATCATATAATGCCATAGCCATTACAGAAAGGACATCATCAGCTGCCTTTGGATTATTTGCCGTAACTTCAACGAATAGGTTCTTCGTGGAAGTACCTATTTTTGTCAGATTACTGTTAACTATTGGAGGAAAGGACAGAACATTATTTTCGGCATCCAGGATGATTGGATATGTGTTTGATTTCTGTAAAATATATCCATACCGAATACCAAGGTCAGATTCTTTCAAAATGTATTGTATTGAATGGCTTTCTGAATCTCCCAATGGAATGAACGAAAAATCGTCTTTGACTGTCTTATATGTAACAGGAAACTTTATGGAATCTGAATTATGAATCCCAATTGAGGCCTTAATTCTGCGCCTTCCTATTACGTTCTGGAGGTCTTCTTGCATTGCGATTAGCTGCTTAATGGTTTCTTCATCAAGTTTACCATTTTTAGCAACCAACGATACAATGAACGGCCTGACCTGCTTTGTGGATTTATCAACTTTGATGGCACATCCACTTCTTCCAGACAACGTAAATTCGGGAATCCCAGTTTCTATTTCTAACAATCCTTTTAAGGCCCTCGCGATTCCATAGTCTGATGAAAAATCAGGTCTGTTAGGATTGTATTCAATTCTGACCGCAGAATCATCGTCGATGCCCTCAATATCTACTCCAATAAATGGAAGGATCTGTAAAATATCATCTAATCTTTTGCCTGGAAAGAATTTATTCATCCTGTCGAAAGTGAAGTCTACAACTGGCATCGTGGAATACCTCTAAGCCAACCTAGCCTATTCTCATAAAGATCACGCAGATCGGTGAGACCAAAACGTAACATTGCGATTCTTTCTAATCCGCCTCCCCACGCAAGCACTGGATTCTTTATACCTAGCGCCTTAGTCACTTGAGGTCTAAAAACACCCATTCCAAATAATTCAACCCACTTCTCCAGTTTTTCGTTATAAATCATAGATTGGAGAGACGGTTCCGTATAAGGAAAGAAAGTGGGCCAGAATTTTATTTTTTTAATACCTAATCTTGCATAAAATTCGAGCTGCAAACCCATCAAGTCTTGCAACGTAACTCTACTCCCGGTAACGATTCCTTCTACCTGAGTAAACTCTGCGAGGTGTTTATAGGATACCTTTTCATTCCTGAAAACCCGACCTATTGAAAATATTCTGGCGTTTTCAGGTTTATTATCTGCCAGATACCTTATAGTAACGGCTGTTGTGTGTGTCCTTAAAACGATCCCCTTTGCGTCATCAATATTCCATTCATACTTCCAGCCTTCCTTGTGAGCGCTAGATATTTTCTGAACTTGATCCTCTGAGGCAAATTTGTCTTGCTTTATTTGGGATAAATAGAAGGTATCTTGCATTTCTCTTGCAGGATGATCTTGTGGAGTGAAGAGAGCATCGAAGTTCCAAAAGCTCGGTTGCGTAATCGGTCCTTCAATTTCAGTGAAACCTAAGGCAACAAAAATTTCGCTTACTTCATCGATCAGGTTCACTATGGGATGCTTTCTTCCAGGAAATAAAAAACGTACAGGAGCTAAAACGTCCATCGGAGGAAGATTAACACTTTTCAATTTTCCATCTGAGGTTTTTCCTGCAGCTGGAACTTCCATCAAACCTGCGTTGACGAAAGACAGAGCTTTTTTGCCAACTTCCAATAGAGTGACGGTGGTTTCGTTTATCAGTTTATGTTCCGTAACATAAGCATGATCTCGGCTTTTCAAAGAATTAAAGGCGTTCATTTCATCCGTTGTGAGATCCGACATTTTGAAATTTTCCTGTCCCGCGAGCTTTGTTAACAATTTTTCCTCGGCGGACTTACTATCGGCCGCCATCATTCGAACGAGTCTCTTCCCTCCAAGCGAATCTTGTTCCTGCTTTATCCAGTTGTTTTGTTTGGCGTATCTAAATGCACTGTGGCTGTCTTTTTGAGAGAAAAAACCTGAGCTCCTTATATCTTCTATCCGATTCTTACCATCTTTTAGGTAATCTACAAGCCTTCTCTCTGGCAAACCTTGTTTTATTGCTTGATAACCACTGGGTCCTAATGAAGCTGAATTCGTTTCGTCAAGATGAATCAAGCCTTTCAATTTCAGCCATTCTATGCCACGTCTTATCTGATCGATACCCAGATGAGTATCCTTTGCTAATTCTTCGATTGATTGTTTATTGCGACCGACAAGAGATTTTAGAATAGATATCTCGACAGGATGGAGCGGACTATTAGTGTTATTGTTAGTCATCGGACGCAAGAGATGTCAGAGAAAAAAGACTTTTTAAACGTTTAAGATCTCTGCTGCATGAACCATCTTGGAAGATCTTGTAAGTACCAGTGATGAAGAAGATGATGATAATAATTCAAAAGATAATTTCAAAGTTACACCTTGGGAAGTGGAGGGAGAAATAGATTACAACAAACTCATAGTCCAATTTGGTACCCAACCGATAACCTCGGAGATAATAGAAAGGATCAAACACGTGACGGGCGAAGTTCATCCAATGTTAAAACTGCAGTATTTTTTTTCGCATCGCGATCTTGATTGGATCTTGAATAAGCATAGGGATGGAGAGAGTTTCTATCTATATACTGGTAGAGGACCGTCAGGAATGATCCACATAGGCCATGTGATGCCATGGCTATTCACTAAATATCTCCAAGAAAAATTTGATTCGAAGTTGCTTTTCCAACTAACGGATGATGAAAAGTTTCTACAAACTCAGGATCGTTCAAGCGAAGAGATCAGATATTACACTTATGAGAACGTATTGGATATCATTGCAGTCGGCTTTAACCCGGATAAGACAAAGATTATCATTGATACAAAACATATCCAGCACCTTTACCCTATCGCAACTGAAATTGCAAAGCGAATCACATTCTCTACTGCAAAGGCAGTTTTTGGTTTTTCAAATTCGACCAATATAGGCATGATTGGATTCCCACCAATACAGGCAGCACCTTGCTTTTTGCCCTCTGTTATTGAAAATAAACCAACTCCGGTTCTAATTCCTGCTGCCATAGACCAGGATCCTTACTGGAGAATAACGCGAGATGTGGCAGAACGTATGGGATATTATAAACCTGCACAGATCCATAGCAAGTTTATCCCCGGTCTTGGAATGTCAGGCAAAATGTCATCATCTAAACCAGAGACAGCATTGTTCACAACGGATGATCCTGAGGTCATAGATAAGAAAGTTTCATCTGCTTTCACTGGAGGACAACCGACGATAACTCTTCAACGACAACTAGGAGGTAATGCTCTAGGTTGTCCTGTTTTCTGGTATTTACGATATTTGTTCGACACTGAAAGACAGTCAGACGAGAGGTTACTAAAATGCAAGAGCGGAAATCTTCTTTGCGGTGAATGCAAGAGTGATTTGTCAAAGGAATCTAAAAGCTTTATCGTGGAATTCAAAAAGCGTAGGGAAAAAGCAAAAGATGTTACCGCTAAATTCATGTTCGATGGAGAACCTTATGAAAAATGATACCCAATGAAGGTGGAAAAATTTGAATGCGATGATAAATACGAAGCTGAAAAGCTGGCAGGATTTTTAGCGATACAGGAAGATAATAACACCTTTCTCCATGGGATAGCTACCATAGTTCAAAATGAGGTAGTTATCATCCTAAAGGACAAGTCCTCACACAGTATCATAATGAAGGATCGCGACACGGCGTTCAGGTTAAAGTCACTTATAGAAGAAGTTCTTGTGCAAAAGAAGAGAATTTCAGGAAGTAATTTCGAAGATTACGTGACAGAGATCACTATTAGTTGAAGCGAAGTAATAACAAACACAAATAGAAACATCCATCTTGGGGTGTTGAATATGTATCAGATAAGCATGACCTTGTGGAAACAAATCATGATGATTTCTCGCCCCGTCCTACAACTTGCCGAGA
>JBAVTY010000085.1:0-3928 GCA_049696495.1 Candidatus Nitrosopolaris sp. | reverse complement strand
ATCTTAAATCCGGTCCCAAACTCGGTTCGGGCAATTGCATGTTGACAAAAGCTGAGATACTTAACTTATAACACAGCCGTTTATCTCGTTGGATATCATATTAACTTTGGTTGTTTTTACGTAATTGATATTTCATTAGTTGTTCCTCTATCTGTCCTGATATCGCCCATCCGATATCCCTATCTCCTTTTTTGTTAGCATGGTGCGTATACTAACCACACAGTCTACACCTCAATTGGTAGTAAGCTTCTATTCTTGTCAAGACTCTGTATAAGCAGAGCGAATTTGCCAATAACCTATCTGATCGGCCGGCATCGCTCCAGCAAGTGTATTTGCTCCTATTTCTATTGTCTCTTGTCTAGTCAGACCGTTCTTCCGTTGAAAATAAAATCATGATAAAATTATTGACATAGATCAACAAGAATTCGATAGTTTATTGGCTAAAATGAGATGTACATGAAACAAAGAAAATGATAAGCATAGATAAAAGAAACCTTGTAAAGACCCTTCTAAAAGCATATACTACAGAACACAGACCATCATATAACAGAATAGCTGAAGTACATGAGATGATCTGGGTGAAGTAAGACCAGCTGTAAAGATAACTAAAGAAATCATGCTCGGGTGGAACCTTATGATCATTCCAGATGGAACCTATGATAAGCCGACAATAAAGCGTAAACATCAACTAATTGACAACTCACTGCATTTGCCTATTCCAAACCACCTATTTACACCTCCAAACCAAGGAACAGTTCTGGGCCTACAAGCAGTAATCCAGGACTTATTCCTAGCAATCTTATAGTGGGACCGGCTCTGTAGAAACCATCAATATTATGGGAAGATTAGTTAATCTATGCATGTTGTAGGCGATACATCTAAGAGATAACTCTCTGTTCTGTGTACTTACCGCAATATGGCACATATGTACAATTTTCCATATGCTCTCTAAGGCTTTGTAGAAACCATCGATTATTATAGTAAGGTTGGTTATTCGGTGGGTATTGTAGGCTATACCTCGCGAGAGCATGATTTCAAATAATTGCATTTGTTTGTAGCTTTTATAGGCAGTGGATAATACTCAAGGGAGTCCTTAATTAATGACATTCTGCGAAAAATGTAGTAAGAATGAAGAATATCACACATGTCCAACATGTAACCAACACCTATGCCTTAACTGCTTCAATACAGTTCATTTTGGTATAAACAGTCCAAGGCTAGGAAAGTCGATGGTGTACAATAGATGTATATTCTGTAGTGAGATATATGAGGCTAATGCAAAAAGTAGCGTCTGCGATGAATGTGTAATTATACTTACATGGAAATCTGGTATGAACTACCTTGCGGCAGTAAACCGTGTTTCTTCTTTAGTCAAGACAAACAAACTTGATGCAAAGCTGAGAAATGAAAACTACTGTAAAACAAACTTTGGCCCTCATGCGACACAAGTGATAATGGACGCGATAGATAGCTCTAAAATGAAATAATAGATGATATTTATGAAATTATTATTAGTATCAGCAGCAAACAGATCTTGGTTTGAATGACTATAGTACAGTTTAGAATTCTCGTAAAAATTGTACGCTTACCTTGACTTCCATTGTTGTGAATGATTTAGTAAAACCCATTTTCGGATTGGAACTTCCAATATAATACGCCTGTAGGCATGGGCTCACCGCGTTCGCGCGTACGCGGCGATCCTTCAAGTCCGTTGTCTGAATTTGCTATACTAAATTTTAAAAGCAATATGCGAACTACTAGTTTTGCTTTAGATACAGAATTTACCTCTTAATAAACCACGCATACGCCCACCCACACATTTCTGATAATATAGGCACTGATCACATACGAGTAACAACGAATCTGGTAGTAACAAATCATGGTATTCTACTAGCCTCCGGTGCTTTAGCACTTCGCGTGGGGTTTGGTACGTTGCTACTGAATTTGTGTATATCTATCAGACTTGAAATTCACTTTTCTCTTTATTGGAAATTAGTTTAGAAGATTTGTGCGCTGATTATTGTTTAATTATGCGTTATGTTGTATCTTTTTCTCCAGAATATCCAACCAAAAATGGAAGCATTGAAATAGGATATAAGAAGACAACAATAGAGGTACATTTGCAGTATATCTATAGTATTTGGTAGGCTAGGAGTCTTTATAGTAGGTCTCTTTTCGATAGTGAAGGTAATGTTACACCACAATCATTGAGTTAGTATTTCCTAATATCAATTCTCGTTTCTGGAGGAAACCATCCTGTAAGGAATTTGACGCTGCTAACAGAACTAGATCAACGAGACGGCATGTGAGAAAGAAAATTGGCCGCCATCCTGTAAGGAATTTGACGCTGCTATTAGAACTAGATCAAAGAGAATTGCAATTAGTAAAAGAAAAACTCACTATTGCTTTTGTAATGGAAACTTTGAAAAAGAAGGCTCCTATGGTAACAAAAGATCTAGTAGCTTCAGCGTGTAGCTTCCTTCCTATTGAATACACAGCGTAACCTCGCGAAGTCTCCATTAATCTCTATAGGTTTCTTAAAGCTTCTTTCAGTGTCTTCATATTTTTCTATAGCCCAATGTAGGACTAAATCAGTATTATTATTGCAAACCCAAAATTCAAGGGACTAATTTTAGGATCTAGCTATACGTAAAAAATTCGCGCTCTTCTCGAATAAGAGAACAAGGTGTTTTTTATATGAGTCTTTGCAGATGAAATATACAGACCTTTAATTCTATCATTCTAAGGACAAATTATGACCCCATTACAAAACACAAGGAAGATCGTGATTATTTGTATCATATTGATTATTTCCATTTCATATGGATTATTTTTTTACCTACAAAATAATACTGAAAGTAACATTAAAAATAGTCTTTTTGAGCAACAAAAACAGCTTCAAATAGAATCTGCAAGAGCACTCGCACAACACATTGGTTCTGATCTTGATTCTATTATGGCAAGGCTACAAGGATTGGCAAATTCGGGATATTTGCAACAAGGAGAATTATTATCCGCCAATAAGACTGGAAAGTTACTGCAGGAATCTTTCTTGGAGATGAATACAGTTACTCCCATTCATAGACTTTTCATATTAGATAAAGATAACATAGTAACGCAAAGTGTTCCCAAAGCATTGCTCGGTCTAAATTTGTCTAATAGAGAGTGGGTAAAGCAAACGAAAAGTACACTAAATCCTGTATTTTCCAATGGCTTTGAGGGAAAAGATGGCAAATTCACAGTAGCATTAACATATCCGATAGTAAACAGAGAGACAGGAAAATACCTAGGTTTGGTAGCAGGTCTAATACCTACTATACAATTTTTTCAACACTATGGAAATATTTACAATATCAACTCACAATACCTAGCCGTCTTAGACCGCCAATCAGTACAGTTGACTCACCCTGTCAAAGCACTTGTGGGAACACCATTTTTTGGAAATTACACCCAGCAAATCATCGGCCACAGCACGGTTTTAAATAATCTCATACGACAAGTAATGGCAGGACAACCAGGTTTTGCAGTTTATGGATTTATTAATGGTGAGAGATTAAACACAGGATACCCTGTTTTTGTCCTAGGACGACCCACATACTTTGTCTTCGTGATTACACCCACTGCCAGTATCTACTCGCATATCAATAATGTCATTATCACAGAAAAGATCGAGACATTTTCACTTCTTGCAGGAGTCACTGCTGCCATTGCAGCTCTGATATTATTTCTTATCAGATGGAATAGTACTCTTGACAATCAGATAAAAAAAAGAACAAGAGAATTGGATGTTTCCAACAGAACGCTTCAGTTAACTACCGAAGAATTGAAAAGAACAAACGAATCACTAGCAGAATCGAATAGGTTACTTACTACAAAAAATGAACAGCTAGCTATTCATGATAAAATGCAAAAAGAATTTATTAATGTT
>JBAVTY010000084.1:0-4123 GCA_049696495.1 Candidatus Nitrosopolaris sp. | reverse complement strand
GGTCAGCCACCCACGAATTCAAGAAAGGATCCTGCTCTCCATATATAGTAAGGGCACCTGGAATGGGTTCTATGTGTAGCGTGAGTAGTCCGTTATTTGAATGGAAGAAATCAAGCAATAACGCCTTTTGTATCGTCGATGAGCCTGTTCCTCGTGTTACGGTTATCAGATAAGTGACATCTTGGATAGTCTGGTTATTGCTTGCATCAAACAACTTAAATTGCATGTATGCACCATGCGAGGCAGCAGTAGTCAAGATAGGTGGGTTTACCTTAAGATAAAGACTCAATTGCCTGTTTCCTACGGACACGGGTGGTAGATTTTCGACACTTAACCCATCTGCATATGCTTTATGATTAATCATGTAGTGTGGAAGAAATGATGTTATTGTGAAAATAGCAAAAAGTGATAATATGATCAACGCCGTATCCGAGAGAGAGAGGGAGATGTCAAATACGCGTTTGTACGCAGGATATTGTGCTCGTTCATACACACAATCACTTATTGATTGTTCTCAATCGTCTCTTTCGTTCTTACCTACTATTAAATCATTGGATGGTTTATCCAGCACTTCTCGATAGAGTAGAATAAGATTAATGTTGAAATGTCTATGAATAACTACATAAAAACTGCACTAGGGAAGCAAAAGATACACTACTTATGCCTATTATGGTTCATGACAGTCAAAAGTGCCGCACTCTTTGCACTAAGTTCTGCAGTTTTTTCATCCTTATTACTACTTGCTATTATTACCACATCGTCGTCTTTAGGATTTAATTCTTCGATCAATAATCTATGTATCTGGGGTTCTTTTCTTAGAGAATCCATATTAGTAAGAGGCATCATAAATTTTCCCTTTCTGAACAATAGAGTGGTAGCTCCTATTCCTCCCACTTTTATTGCAGCATCTCTTTGTTCTAGACCTAACTTTATGGCAGTGCTGAGCTGCTTCAACAGAATCGCGTAATTAAATTTTCCTAGTGCAATAGAACATTTCGGTATCCTGCACTCTGCAGGAATAGATGATAGTAACTCTGCAAAAAACTTTTTACCCTTATCTGACATTTTAGTCCCAGCTTTGCTTGTCTTTATCATATTTTCCATCATCAAATGCTTTACTAATGTTTTAATTGAACCCTCTCCAAGATTTAGTTCCTTACACAGTAAATCTCTACTTATGTGTCCTCTAGTTTCGATAAGTTGCAATGCTTTGAAAACGTGTGTTATATCAAAAGAAAGTATTCTGCTTGGAGCATACCTACTTGAAATTTGTTGAAGTGTTTTAATATACGTATGCATGTCCTGTGCTTGTTCTATACTAGTCTGCATATTAATTTATTTGAGTTTGCGATTCAATTATTCTTTACATTAATCAAAAGAGACTTATTATCAATCTTTCGCGAGTTTAATAATAGATATTTATTGATGATTTTATTATTTATTGATGATTTTATTATTATTATACCATAGTCAGAGATAGCTTAGAAATGACAAGGATGGGAAAGAACCACAAAACAGCTACGATTAATTTTTCTATTATGTCTTGTAGAACCTGGATTAAAAGTACGTACATGCTTCACAACCACGATAATATCTAATTGGAACTGTATCTATAAATATAATTAACTTAGGGAGAACTCATATATGCTTTTTTGTTGTAGGCAATTTAATGTACAAACAAATATCGTTCGTGATAACGGCGGCAATAATATTGACCGCATTCGTAACAGTTGCGCTATATACTGGTAGTGAAGCAAATGCACCGGCTATGGCTAATATGACAAAGAACTCGACTGTTGCCGCTGGTGCTAATATGAAAGAACGCGACTGATGACAAGGAACGCGATATTTTAGGCCAGTGATCGTGCTTTCATTCAGGGAGATGCTTACGACAGATCCACATACCGCAACCACATTTAGCTCTCACTTTGACCGATTAGATAAAGATTGAATCGTTGCATATCCATGTGTGGTTGGCAAGCTGGTGCAAGCAAAAAATGCGATCAAGTGTCATGGATGATGCCGTAATATCATCTTCAAAATCTTGTAAGCTGATACTGCATCCTTTAGTTTTTCCATATGATCACCTTTCTTGAGTACAGAATGTGCTCCGATATTCCTTCTTATCGTTTGTCCATTTCATAAATGATTTCAATCTGTTTCTTTGTCCTATGGTAAGTTTTAGTGAGGAGTTCTCATTGCAGTACTAAGGCATGTACAAAGCCTTTATCGATTCAAAAAATTAGACAAACTGAGCATATGATTACTATTATTTGTCTATGCTCCTACCTAATCTATTTTTCTTTCCACTGATGGTTTCTACAAAGCCGTCAGTGATATGTGCTCCAAAATGTAACGCTATAAAGAAAAGTATAATCATAACGGGTAATCCAAATAATAACTCCGATAATGCCATTCCCATCATATATGCAAATTGGGATATGGGAGATGCAACAAAGATATCTTGAATTTTATAATCTATTTTATAATATGCTATGTCTTCGCCTAACCCTAGACCAAATGATACCATAGTCATAACCAAGCTTCCGGCAATAGCAAATTGAATGTATTTTCCATTACTTATGATAAGTAAAATGAATAGGAGTGAAAAAGGACTTAGTGTAGCAAACGCTAGTGACATTGGATTTCTACGAAGCCATAATATTCCTGCAAAATGAGCTATTAGAAATACTTGTCTGAGAGAAGTTGGAATTATTGTTTTCTTCATCAATCTGTTCCTTATTTAATTTCGATATTGTTTCCGCATTCAAAGATAACTTCAAGTTTTGATAATAATGAAATTGTGTCTAAAATAGATGTATGCCAAAAAACATGATTCACATAGTAAGACGTATTATTTTTATAACTTGAGCGCATGTTTTCTAATTCATTTTAAAAATATGGCATACTGTATAGTTAGATGGTCATTGTCTAGTCATGTGTATTTAATTCCAACATCTAGACTTCGGTATTCACCTTTGAATCTTGTACCCCATCCTATCGCTTTTTTGGCAACATAGAGTAGAATGAAACCCTCCATATACTTTCGTCTGGTTATGCATGACTGTGCATAGGCTCTAAGCGCAAGACGCTGTTCTTCTAATAATTCAAAGAACACTTCTACTGAACCATAAGCTTGACGTATTAGATCGAAAGCATCTTCGCTAGAAGAAACATGCTATGCTATTTTTGATAGCCGCTTATAACCTATATTCATCAACCTGTATGCCTCGCCATAGGGACTATCTTCTAAATTGTGTGCAAAGCGGGCGCACACAGATGTAAACGCATTCGAAGAAACGGAATTATTAACAAATGTTATCGCTAGACTAGGTTTATGCTTATGCAACATATTTTCTAATACTTTAATAATATAACAATTAGTCACTAACATTGGAATGATTACCTATTATTTAAATTATCGGATGGTTTATCCGACATCTTAGACATTCATTAGATCTCACCATTATTCAGTCAATAATATCATTTAAGGAAGCACCTTTCCACTAACCGTTGGATAAACCATCCGGATGTTTATATAGTAGTCAGTCATGTAGGAATGGTAGGTGTCAACATTTAAGTAAACAGATTACAATCCTATACACATTTTGGGATAAACTCAAACCAAACGAAACAAGTAGAATTGTTTCCAGATGAAAGATGCATGTGAGGAGAACTAGTCGAGATATCATGGCGCAGTTCAATTTTAGCTTTCACACAACGAATAGAAACGACTTGAGGCAATGCCAAAAACTAGTGTATATAATACAAGGTGTTTCTCTTAGTAATTATTATTGTTATGAAGATAGAAGAAAGAGGATATAGAAACGACTGTGGCCACTTCAAAATCAAAAACTATCATTATGATTGCTGTTATAGTTGTAGTACTGATTATTTCTTGTGCCGCTGCAGTATCAGTTAAAATGGCATTAAGTGAAGTGTCCAAATTTATGTCGTTATTATTTATTACACTACCGAGATTTCGAAATACTTATAGCTTGGAATAAAGCCATATTCTAATTCTGTGAATCATTCTTCCAACCTCAGACTTGTAATAGGACAAAAGAACAGTTTGAAGTCCTTCATGAAGACCACACATAACAAAAAGCAATATCGTAGGCTA
>JBAVTY010000083.1:0-5094 GCA_049696495.1 Candidatus Nitrosopolaris sp. | reverse complement strand
GCCTCTAAAGGAGCAACTATAACTTTCTCAGCTGGAACTGCCTTGATTTTCCTTACTACTACTGTATCTCCGATAGCTACACCAGCATTATTCCTTACTAGACCATCAACTCGAACTATTCCCTTTCCTTCATCTGAAGGGTAAAGTGGTAAACATTTGGCAACGGTTCTGCGTTTGCCTCTAATTTCAATAACATCACCGGTAGCTGCGCTTAATGAATCCATAGAATCATAGTCAATACGAGCTACTCCACGACCCACATCCCTAGTATAGGCTTCCAGTATCTTTAGAGATAGAGTATTATTAGTGTTATTCAAAATAAGACGTAGTTGCTTTGCAATTAAGCCTTATACATCTTTTGACACTGATAATAGATCAGGCATAGTTGTTCCAGATATAAAAACGGAAGTACTCCACTGGCAATTGACAAGACATTGCGTCTCAGCACGTTGATTGCTATCAATGGTATCATAAGACTTGATCAATTGTTCACTGAATCCCTTTTCGATTAGCAACTTTTTGACAACCTCTCTATAGAATCGCATCATATACGGATTAACATAATTTCGTATAACGGTATTTGCCCCGCAGTATAGCTATAGCCAAAATCGATTGCTAATACAGGTAAGTTGTGTGTTTACATTAGTAGTAAACGATTTTGCTCGATAGATTCACGTACACATGTTAAGTAGTCATACATGATATATATCCATGTATTGATTCAATCATTCTTGCTAAAATTACCGCCTTCGTTGAATCAACCAACGTCAGCTTTAGGATCTCAGATCTTGCAATATCAGTAATTCTTTCATAATGTGATTCGAATTCACAATATTTGGCCAAATTGGATATCCGTTTATCTTTCCGAAATGGAATAGAATTAAGAATCGCTTTGTCATCTGATGACTCCAGATATCATCTTCTAGTCTTATAGTTGCCGCAACGTCTTTTTGTTGCTTTATCCAAAAAACCAATTTATTGCTTAGCGGATATGCATCAAAGCCAGCCAGATACAGCAGTATTCAATGTTTATCTTATGATGACCTAAACTCACTATGCTGTTAAGATCTGGAGCCCTTACTCTTATCTCTAATAAGGAAAAATAGTCTTTTATAATTTCAATATGCTAGCAAATAGTAGAAAAAGATTGCAGTATGTAAAAGATCCATCATGGCAAGATAATGACATTAGAGATATTGTGCGACTCCTTCAACAACAGCCTCAAATATCGCTTCATAGCGTACTTTCAATGAGTCAAACGAAGCGAAAAACTACATTCTTCACAGGAGTGCGTTGAAAAATGTCCTTAATTCCTAAAATAGGTGCTGCTATAAATACTAGACTTATGCAAATTTGTAAATATTGCAACTACATTATTGAATACGATGCCGAGCGAATTCGACATGTCCTAATCGATAACCCGACAAAGTGCTTGTAGTGCGAGAATATACCAAATAGCATTTGTTTTCTAATTAAATCTTGATTAAATGGTCTTATATTTTGTACAAGAAAGGCTATTTCCAAGAGGTTTTTGGAGATGAAAAGCTATCGCCTTGCACGTATTAGTTAGAAAATTTATGCTAATTGGTGCTTTGTTGCACGATTAATTATATTATAGGTTATACTCCTTAGACCACTCGGCATTTAGCTTGCTAGTAGAACTATTCTGGTATGACTGACTGACCTTCCTATAATGAATCACTAATTAGACGTGGAGAGGTAGTTCTAGATTTTGATGTGCTTGACGGATCGGATCAAGAATTATTTCAAACGAATCTTGGTAAGGTTGGCGAACCTTACTGCTACCCAGATTCATTTATTCAGTTTCTAGGATACATGAGAGTATATTTCCATTTACCATATAGACAAACACAGGGTGTAGTCATAGCTCATGCAATAAAATACCAAACACACCAAATTATAGTACCATTAGTAGACGCATAAACAGAATGGAGATTAAAATCAATGAAAAATTAGGATGATATTGTCATTGCTTTAGACAGCACCGGGATTAAAGTAGTTAATAGAGGAGAATGGATGCGTCACAAATGGCATGTTAGAAAAGGATATCTGAAAATACACATAGCAGTTGATATCAAGAAGCAAAGAATCCTAACTTTGGAGGTAACAAGTGAAGAGGTACATGACGGTAAGATGCTAAAGAAGTTAGTAAATAATGCTTCTGAAAATAATAATCTGAATGGTATGCAACAATTTTAGATATCTAACAAAGAATCACATTAAACCCGGTATAAAGACAAGAAGGAATTCCAAGGTCAAGTGCTAGAAATATGTCTGTAGTAAGACAACAGACAAACCTCAAAAGATGGAAGCGTAGCGTGAGCTATGGGTATAGGTGGATAGCAGAAACAGTATTCTCTTCCATTAAAAGAACATTCGGTGAACATGTAACAGCTAGAAAATTTCCTCATATGGTAAAAGAGATCTTCCTAAAGGCAGCTCTGCATAACATGTTCAACCGAATGATCTAGCTGACGACTTGCGTTAAACTAAAAACCTAATGAATCATGCAACATAGCACTAATTGGGATAGCTGGATTATTCAAACAAGACAGAGCATATTTTAGAGGCCCACCCTCAACGCTGCATTCACTGTAAAGAGTACTCAATCTAATATCAAACACATCTGGATCAAGTTAACCATATGAATGCTTTTGATAAACAAATTCTAGAACAGAATAGACAGAGGTAATTCTAGGTTTGACCGAAATGCTTTGGACTGTCGGTGTTTGCGGCCGCCCAGTGAAAAACTACCAAAGTTTCAACATGAATGAAAGTCCTAATCACTTGATGATACTTGATGCAATAGGTAGTAGAGATATGACAAACATTAACAATATTGCCAAAGTTACAAAGTTAAATAATAAGATTGAATTAATTGTAAATGTTTTATTTAATCAAAGATTTGTAAGATAACCTAGGCCATCATTCATTCCATGTCTTGGCTAAGTGCGGCGGTATTTGTCTTTCTCTTAGTTTTTCTTTTTGCTTTCTATTAGTTGGTGAAGATCTTACTGTCATTCCGCAACATGGACAAAATCTCCCTCCCAGCAGGAGCATTCATTTATTAAAAAGAATATTTACTTGATATTGCTATCTTCCTTCATATAAAGTACGTTAAGCAGATTAGAGGACGTTTTAAAGATGATAGAAGAGAAGAAGGTTTAAAGATTATTGCGGAACTTTGGAACGAAAATGTAGGTAAGGTGGAGGGTCTGCGTGCGTTTGTGTTGATGACTAACTTGCACGATTCTGGGGGACTAACAAATTCAACAGTCTGGGAAACCAAGGAAGATATGGATGCATACTACAGCAAAGACAAGAACTACCAATCAATTCTAGATAGAATTAAGCCAATGATGGAAGAAGATTTAGAGAGACGAGAATATATGATATTCAAAGCTAAAACGAAGGAGGCTTAAACAAGGTTGATGGAATATATCAAAGAATGATCTTCTCTTTTCTCTTATATACTAATTTCGGGGACGCCGCCAAAAATCACTATTATGTTCAAGGCCACCTTTAATCACTGCGCAAAAGTCCTTTCTAGGAGCTATTCCAACAGCCAATTGTCTGAAGAAAAAGGCGTAACCTACATGAATTATATCCTCTTTTCTTCACAATGCGAATTATTTTATTTATTCCATGGAGAATATGCGAGGAAATAAAAAGCAGGATGAATCGAGAGTCCCATTATCTTTTCCGGTTGAATCCTTATTATAATTCGCCTATGATTTGGTTTTCGGTAGTAATATTTTCCAATTCCAAGATATTTTTTGGCAAGCCTTATCAGATGTTCATCTGCTCCTTCGGTCGTCTGTTCTATTACTTTTCCTTTTATTGACACCATATTGAATGGATTGTTTTGTTCAACAATAGATAGCGCTATCCTTTTATCATTCGATATGTGTTTATTTTTCGCTGAAGTTTCAAAGGTATTTATCAAGATCAAGTCGTCGATCATTTCTGTCCATACTGGAGTTACATGTGGGGAACCGTCTTTAGACAATGATGTTACAAAAGCCAAATTTCTATCGTGAAAAAGACGGTGCAATTCTTCTTTATCTAATTTTGTTGTACCTGCAGATACAGATACACCTTCTTGTTCAGTTTCATTGTATGCAGGAGGAGGAACGTCAACTATTTCTACTGAAGTTGGTATTTTTTTCTTGTTATCATCTCTTTGCATGGCAATGAGAGGACTAAACATGTATTAATCATTATCATTTTTAGACTTAAAATAGGTCCGAATTAGAAATGGATATCAGAACTTATTACAAATTTACCGTTACGTCGTCCGTAGAAGCTCATTTTAGTGGGTTCTTTTTTTCCTGTGCCCCATGTAACGTTGCACACTATGGTCACTAGCATTTTGTTTTTATCAGCGAACAAAGAAGGAATTGCACCACAAGTTTAAATTGCGATCGATATATCATCTTTATATTAGAAGATAGATTATTCTCATGAGAAATCCCTTCAAGAGATCTAGCAGTCATGAATATACGACAGGATCAAACCCAGGTATATCCTTTAACAAATTAAAGATTGTAGCTGCAGTAATCACTTTTGTTGTCATCATTGTCGTTATGTTCGAATCAGTAGTCGTTGTAGAAGCAGGACATAGAGGGGTTGTTCTATATGTGGGTGCAGTTGAAAACCGTGTATTAGGAGAGGGCATACACTTTATCATTCCATTTGCTGAACAGGTAGTGCCACTGGAAGTGCGTACTCTCAAATATGTAGCTAATGCAGCTGCTGCTTCTAATGACTTACAGGAGGTGCAGACTACAATAGCATTGAATTATCATATTAGTCCAGACAAGGCGAACATCATATATCAGCAACTTGGAGATGACTATGCAGACAGAATAATTGCACCAACTATACAAGAATCAGTTAAGGCAAGTGTTGCGAAATTCAATGCTGAAGAGCTGATAACAAAAAGAGCTACCGCAAAAGCTGTGATAGCCGAGACTATTGCCAATACCCTATCAGCAAGGAATATAGTTGTCGAGACAGTATTCATAACAGACTTTTCATTCTCACCTGAATTTGCAAAACAGATAGAATCAA
>JBAVTY010000082.1:0-9102 GCA_049696495.1 Candidatus Nitrosopolaris sp. | reverse complement strand
AATCTGTATTAGGTGGAAGATGCTTCAAAAGGCTAAAAAGGCTTCTGGGAGAATTGAATCAAAGCTATCGGCATTCAATAGTCTTATTTTTAACGCTGTTAGAGATTACTTATGGTATTAGACATAGGAATCTTAGACGTGTTAAGTATAACACAGACAATAGGTATTATAGGCACCTTACTCATAGCGCTTTATTTCTCAAGGAGACAAACAAGAGAGCTGTCGGTAGACATAGAAACAAAAGTCCTCAGTGATTTGGATGAAAAAATGCATAGACTAGAGGAACATTTGCTAGAACGACCAGAGCTAGCAACTGTAATCAATAATGTACGATCGCTGTCGCCTGAAGGTGTGTACGCATTTGATGTTCTCAATGTATTCTCTCATGCTCATGACATGCGCGAAAGAAAGGTCCTTAATGATAATGAATGGTATGGCTGGGTACAGTGGATGCGCAACTGCTTTAGACTAGGGACAATAAAAGAGTACTGGAAGCAATTTCAACAAAGTCAATGGTATGACCGCGCTTTTGAAGATTTCATAAACAAGCAAGTAGTCGCATACGTTGAAACAGAATAATAGATAGTGAATTGATTATGTTATTACTTGTCCGTTGCCGTCTGCTCTTGCTGCATAGCGACTAACTGTGGCTATCTATAAAGTTAGTAAAGAGGTGGGCACAAGGACACATACAGACAGATAAATCATATTCGCTATTGATTTTCTTAGTAGTCACTCCGACACATTCAAGCGCAGCAACCGCCTAACACACAAATTGCCCACGTTATTTATAACACTTGCATTAGTCGAGCTAGTTGCGCGGTAGCGAATAATAAATAATGAACTAAACTGAACACTACTTCTGTTTATTACCGTTATGTTTCTTTATCAAAAAGTAGCACCTAAACCATCCACTTGCAATCCTTGCTACTTCTTCAAGTTTTCCTTGTTCTTCAAACAGATGTGTAGCACCTGGAATTATTGTGAGCTTCTTCCTTTCAGCTTTGATATCCTTTAATGCATTTTCATTTAGTTTTAACACTTCGTCATCATTTCCTCCGACAAGAAGCAGTGTAGGTGCATGAACTTTTCTCAAAATATCCTTGCCAGCTAAATCTGGTCTACCACCACGTGATACTATTGCGCTGACAACATCCGGTCTTTCGGCAGCTGCAACCAACGCAGCTGCAGCACCTGTGCTAGCACCGAATAATCCAACAGTGAGATTCTTGATATCAGGGGTATTCGTAATCCAATCTATAGCTGCGATAAGTCGTTTAGATAGTAAGTCGATATCAAATCTTAGCTGTCTAGTCTGATTATCTAATTTCTCTTCGTCTGCAGTAAGTAGGTCCAAAAGCAAAGTGGCAAGACCATCCTCGTTGAGCTTTCCAGCGACAGACTGATTTCTTGGGCTGTGTCTATCACTCCCACTTCCGTGGGCAAAAACTATTATTCCTTCCGACCTTTGAGGAATATGCAGGTTTGCCTCGAGGAAAAATGTTTGCTCCGATTTTTCATCTTTTATTACAACAGGTATTTTAGCTAAATTGGACAATAGCATCCTAAATGGCCTGTAAGCATATTAGTATTATCGAATCCCACAGCAAGAACAGCCAGAAATGCCTCATGACTTAAAAAAGCACACACTTTCTGATTTCTTGAGTTAAAACGAGATGATTCACGCTTCGAATCCACGACTTCAGGCTATGTACGTTTTTGCACGTTCCAATACTCTTCTTTCCTCTATGGATAACGACATCCCATTCATATCTTTAAACTGCATTGCGTTAATCACAGCCTTTCCACCGTAATGATTGTTAAAGTATATTCGAAGAATTTTCGTCTCCTCTATTAGTTCATCTACTTTCTCAATCCAAGGCTTCAATTCTTGTTCAGAATACAGATAATTATACCAGTAATGATCTTTCGAATTTCTTCCGTGAAACCTAATGAACGACTGATTAGCGGTAACGATTACATCTGATAAAAATTGGAGATTCTCTTGTGCTGGAGAATCTGTCATCACAGCTGCTATATTGTAATGCTTGAGCATCTCCCATGGGCCTTCAGTTCCCCAAGAATGGTGTCTGAATTCAACAGCATAATCATAGCCATCAGCAGTAGGCAATTTATCTAGAAACTGTTCGATATTCTTAAAATCCTTAACAGTAAAGCTCGGAGGAAGTTGGAATAGTATTGCGCCCAATTTGTTTGCTGTTTTTAAGGGAGATATTTTATTCAGAAATTCTTCGAAAGATAAGTTAGCACCTTTATTGACATCTAATCTTTTAACATGAGTAATGGTTTCTGGAACCTTAATAGAAAACTGAAATATTTCTGGAGTAGCCCTGGCCATTCCAATGAACGTGCTTTTTGTCATTTGTGAATAGAATCCGTCATAAAAAGTAGAGTCCATCTCTGCTGTGTTAAAGAATTGAGAATAGTAACGAAGCCTTTTGGTGTCCTTATCAGGATAGAATACGCCAGTCCAGCCACCTTTGTCTGCAGTATCAGGATAATTCCAACCTGAACAGCCTAGCAGGACTTCACCCATCTACAATAGACTTTCTTCTGCAGTCTTTTATATCATGATATTTTAGAAGCCAATGTGCAACTTGCAGAAGAATACCAGAACCATACGGGTTCGATTTTCATCACGCTAATGGCAATAGATCAGATAACAGATTTTCAATTTGTAAGGCACGGACATAAACGAAGCATCTCGTTTTCTAACAGGGGCTAGAAACTGAGTAAGATAGGATTGAAACCTCGTAAAAACAAAATTAGGCGATAAACAACAATAAAGCAGCAGAGAAATGCATAACAAAGTTACGACCGTGATCGTTGTTCTACTATAGATGACAAACTCAATCCATCGATGACCTTACCGGCAAGTATTGCTCCAATTATTCCCATGGCAAAAGCAGGGCCTATTACCAGAGGATATATACTGCTTATCATTCCAAAATAACTAGAGGACAACAAACTAGGCCATACAAAAGCCTGCTTTGTAAATACTTCGTTATAAACATAGGTGATTAATGGATACTGTATCATAAGGAATGAAGATCCCAAGATCGAACCAGAACCAAAGACAGAAAGAACTCTATTGGCCGAGAACGACAGTAAAATATCGGACGCTAAAATAGGCAGTATATTGAGAATATAAAACGGAAGAGTTGGTATTAAAGATTCATTTGGTAATATGGCTGTTATGGCGTGTATTGTTAGGTAAGAGGCACCCACTACAGATAAAATACCAAATTTTCTTTTTCCTAGATGAAAAGAAAAGCATAGTACGAATGACATGAGAAGCGGATAACCAACAGTTGTTAGCACTGCAGCAAGAAATGGATCTGGATTAAAATCGAAATATTGCGTCTTCGAAAAAGGTAGACTAAACATGCCGATGAGACCATCTAAAGTCATCCAGATAGGCAATACTCCTATAAAGATCAGAGAAAGAAGTATTTTTTGTGAATTAAGAAATCTTGTCATTTTTAGTTCTGTCCTCAAATCCTTATGCATCACTTTTCTGTCGGCAAAATTAAAGGTTCTTGCTCTATTAACGTATGATATAATTCCCAGCATTGCACCAAGACTACTTATTATCATTCCAAATAAGAGGACAAAGTGTGGAGGACTTAGTAGGCCATCCAAACCAAAGGCAGAATGCCACGCAAAATCAATTGGACCAGCGACAACCAACATGCTGATGCCTGCAAATATCAATTTTGAGGATATCTTCAGGCTATTGTTGTTATCGTAGATCGACATAGAGCCGCGGTGATCCATTCGAACAATTACAACGCCAAATATTGCTACAACTACTCCAGTATAAAGGACGGCATGTGGAATCGAAAAGAATGTTTCTGGTTTGTTCAATAAATGATTTGAAATATCCCAACTACCGCCAGCTGCAGATACGAAAATACCTATGCTTACTAGCGAGCAGCCGATAACGAACCTTATGATAGAATATGAAGGTGACAGAAATAATCTTAAGCCAAAGGTCCTAGGGTTAGGTGAGTAAGAGTGTGCTCGTTTGTTAAAGTAGTTCATATGCTAAGCATACCGTCACTTTCTAGTAGCAATTTAGATTATGCATTGTATTTATTATTTACCGCCTTACAATTATACTTTTGATACTGTCTGTAGTCACCATAATTTAACATGTCAGTTAATTCAAAATTCATCCGGGTGGTATGTGGTATTATCTAAACCAAAATCAATCTGCAGGCAATGTACCAGGAGGACACTACTTTACTTTCCATCTTTTACTACTATCGAATAAGCCTTCACAAATTCATTCTGGTAGTCTTTCAAGCCATTAAGTGGGTAATGAGCAAATTGATTCAAATGCGGAAAGGCAACCGATTTTAAAAGAATAACAAACAGACCTACGGAAATAGGCTTTATCTCAAGCTGTATGTGATGGATCACTTGTGACTGCCATGGTCTACTGAAGGTTTCCATTGATGGGTACCTAGCAGGAACTAGATTTTCTGCTCCTTGATAATCGGACCGTACCATTTCACCTTTTTTGATAAGTAAAGGTTTTTGATTGAAGTCAGACTGTCTTATTTGAACAAAGCCGTCTATGCTAGTCAAATTCGGAAAGCCAATCGATATAGTCTGAATATCTGTGCTATCACCATTATTAGCAGCTGTTAAGCTCAAGTGGAAGCTGTGTCCAACGTCAACGACTGAGGGTGACACGCTAACATTAGTAATCACAGGTATTGGCCTTAGTTTAGGAAGAGTAACGTACAGATGTGGAAATGTATACAGCGAAAGAAAAAAATATACAAAAAGAATTGAGGCAATTGAGGCAATCAGAATAAAAGTTTCGGTCGTCTTGTCAAGATGATGTTTCCGCTTAGTTCTAACGAAATAGGTAACACTACCAACTATTATAGCTGTTATAATCACCAGTGAAATAATGAATCCCAAGGAGCTAGTCTCTGGTATAACAATAATCGTGAACGTGGCGAGCATGATTGACGGAGGATTGTTTGAATTTATCCGTGTAATGACCTGATATATGCCCGAATCGGGGAAAAGATATTTTACAGAGAAGTTACCATTGGGAGCATACAGATTATTAAATTTGAAGGTTCTCTCTTGACCAGTACTATTAGTTATTATAACAACCATTGCTATCAAATTTTTCAAATGATTACCTGTTAGTAAGTTCGAGACACTGAAGTTAAGCTCAGTCTGGGTATCTGTAACGGGATTCTTTGGTGAATAGGAAAACAGGATTTTCACATTATTTTCTGTATCTGTCCAAAGTTGTGTTACGTTCTGGCTTGCTTGACCAAAATTACCGGTCATAGCTGATAATAACAATAGTAAAGAAAGACTTGCCTCAGTGAATACTAAGGTTGAATTTCTCAATGATTGGCGATTGTTTCCCGATTATATGAATTATGATTTAAGCATAGAGAATACCATCTATCCCTGCAATACTCCTATATCATTCAGGTCGCTAAATTACAGTACTAAGTCAAGTGTCATAGCAAATGTCATTTTAACACCTACATGTCTTAAATTTTCTAGTTTATCCATAGATGCAAGGATTCTCGTTTTTGAACTATTTGTCTTTTGTAATAACTGTGCTAACGGTACCAGAAATTCTGCTGATGGAAATATTATTAGTAACTCCTTCGTGGCGGATAATATTAAATCTTCGTAAATAATTTTTATTTTTGACGGATCTGAAATTGTCTCAACGAACTCATGCTTTAGTTTCTGTTCTTTTTCTAATTCCTTGATTCTCTCCTCAGCTGGAATTGCTTTGCTCCATAAAATATCAAACAACATCTATGAAGGATGAATTAGTGATAGAATTTGCAAGTCCTACAGCATTTGTAGCCGCCTTGGAGAGCCCTGCAGCTGTATGTGGACGAGGAACAAATGCAGCATCTCCCAATATACAAACTCGCCCAAACGCCATTCTAGGTACAGACAAATCATATATTGTTTGTATGAAAGGCTCATTGGTTTGTACAACGAGCTGCCCAAAGACCGTAGGAAGAATTCTCTCTGCGATACCTTTTTGTTGTTGTACAAAATCATCTCTGACCATTCCTTGTGGCACGAGAAACTCTCTTTGTTTTCCGTACCTGTCTGTTAGCAATGACTGCAGTTTATTGCCTGCAGGTACATTGAAATACCAAACCCAGTTGAGTCGACGCTCACCTTCTGATAATTCACCTGTAGGCCCTGGAATTAGGTAGCATAGAATGTGAGTATTTCTTCCATGAAAAAATGTGAATTTGTTGGCAAAAAATTGTGCAATATCGATTGGCACTTTATTTTCATCTACCACTCCACGCCAGGCAACATAACCTGCGTATTTTGGAAAAACGTCAGGAAGCAGCTGTTGGCGTACAGTAGAACTAGGACCATCAGCACCAACTAACAGATCACACATCTCATTATGCCCGTCTTCGAACTCTGCAACTACGTAATCTTTATTTTGTTCAAAGCTTGTCAGTCTTTTTCCATTATGATATAAGTTATCTGGCAAGGCATTCCTTAGCTGTCTGTATAGGGTGTCCCATGACGTCATCAGTTGCAGAGTCTGTTCTTCCCATTGTATACTGCCGTCTTGTGATAGGTATTGTCTTTTATATGCTGGAATACTTATTGCTTCTTCTGCAACTATGCCATGTTCTTTTAGAAAATCAATAAGCTCCATTTGTACTACAAGACCAGCGCCGCGACTTTTCATTTCACCTTGGGACCTTTCGAAGACATCTACATCGCAATTTACGCAACGCAAGGCTAAAGCGCTACTCAGCCCACCTAATGAACCGCCTACTACCACCGCACGTATGCCCATATAATTTATTTGAGAGCGGAGCATAATTTTCTTTTCATATTTACCAATTTGTGTTAATAGCTTTCAATAAAGCTATCTTCAAGTCTTGGTGCGACTATTATATTGGTACTTGTTAATTGTTTGAAGTGGGGTATTATCTTCTCTGCGACTAGTTTTACTAACTTATCTCTCTTTGGACTTGAATTAGTTAAAACAATTTCTGTCGGGTAAAACAGTTATGGCCGTATTCAGGAATATATTACGATATATTGAAAATTTATCTGAAATTACGTCCTCAATCATATATTATAGTTTGACGCATTAAAGTTATGATAGACAATGATAATAATCATGATAAACATGAGGATGAAATGATGATTCCATTTATTAGCATAGCTTCCCGAGACTTTGATCAAGATTTGAGCAAAGAACACATTCTGAAAATGGCTTTGATCAAGATTTGAGCAAAGAACACATTCTGAAAATGCATACAAATTCAGTCAGAGAGCCACATTGGCCGCAGGATGGTGGTTTTATGAGGTCTTCTTTAAACCTGACTTTGTCCGAAAGATTTTTCAGCTAATACTGCCGCCTGGCTTTTCTCCTAATGACAAGAAGGCTGCTACAATAATGATAGTTGACACGTCCAAGACTAAATAAAGAAGGGTGGTTCAGATGCTAGAATAAAGATGTTTGATGACATTCCTTTTGCTACTCCATGGTGGTCTTGGCTATTCAGATAAAAGGGGTTCAGGCTGATACAGTTGGAAGAAGAAAGTGAAAAGTGTCGGGCTTATGAATGTAATGAGGAAGCACATACTTGCAAAACCGTAAACATAATTTCCATGATTGACTACGCAGATTCCTTACTTTGGTAATATATCCCGTCATGAAACGCAGTTCCGAAATTAGATTTGTGTTTTTTTCTTTGCTTAATTTTTTAGCAACAAACTTTGGATGCTTAAATCTTAAATAAATCAAAAAGCACAAGTTTGGGGTCAATAATCATTTCTTGGTGTAAGAAGATAGTCGAATAGGGTTTGAACTGCTATTGGGTTCTGAGATAGGGCAGGATATAAGTTACCGGTGCTCCTGGTTCATAAGTGCCATATCTCTTTTCTGCATCAGAGACGATATCATCCTCTCCAATCTAACTATCCTAGACCTCGTCTTTTCAATATCTAACATATTTATCTCGTCTCTAAGGTTTTCTGCTTTCGATTGCAGGCTTTGTAATTGATTGTGTTTAACAAGATCCAATACATTAATTATGTCCTGTTTTTCCATTCCTAGGTCTTTTACTATTTTGTGTAATCTTAACAGGTCATGAACATCATACTTAGCCTCTTCGTATATCTGGGCTAGGCTATACATACCATCAAGTTCCCAATATTCTCGACATATTGATCGTACTTGATCAACTGGTAGATCTAATGCAATTGCTACCTCAACAGGGCTGTCGAGTCCCGAAAACAATTTGATAGCCTGGGTAATCTTCGATTTTGATTTAATATCATGATCTTCTAAGTGTCCTCTTTCTCCATCTGGTTCCAACTTTACTTTCTTTATTATAGCCCCTATATCTCGAAATGACATGTGCATAAGTCTGGCAATTTCCCTTGTCGATTTATTCTCCTTGTAAAGTTGAATTACGTACTGTTCTTTTTCAGCCCTGTTCATATCTAGTAGCGAAGCCAAAATTTATCCTACCATTACAATATAATGGCAAGTCCCTAATAGCTTTCTTTACCTGCTTCCACCTGTTACCAGTTAGCTTACTGCTGCCACCATCATGTTTTCACCTGCTTTCAACTGCTACCCCCTGTTACCAGAAGGATTAAACTGTGCGAGGACTATACATGTTATACCTCGGCAGGGTTGTGTGTTATGATAGTAGTTGGATTCCATGTGTCAGCACATTAACCATAATTAATGATAATAGTCACATAGATCGTGGTCAGCTGCCTGAAGAGGACCTTTATTTGTATATTGAGTTCTTAAATTTCGCGATACCACCATGTAATGTAGCTAGTTTACCAATGAATATGCTAGCCTCAGCCGGGTGTTAAAAGTCTGTTTTTGAAAGCCATCGCGCGTATGACGACTTGTGTTAAGCTGACGTATAGCGATAAAAAAATAATAATAGGATTATGGTCTAGCCTGAAGCTGTATTGGAACTTCAAAGCGTCTTCCATATCTGTTAACACTCATCGTTAGCTTGTCAGTGATATTCTTCTTTCTCACATTTAGTGAAATTTCTGTAGTATCGT
>JBAVTY010000081.1:0-3069 GCA_049696495.1 Candidatus Nitrosopolaris sp. | reverse complement strand
GGGGCTTTGTCTTATCATGAACTTTGCGTGTTGTAAACTGTCAGCAAAGTACACTGTTACAGCTACGTTATCGAACATACTCTACTTAGCGTGGTTAAATTATATAAAGCTCGTTATAGAAAACCTTGACATATAATTACAAAAATGGCATTATCATTGAACCCTTGGTAAAAATTTATGTGGTTCATCATAGAAGTATTCTATATTGTAGAAGCGAAATAAATCTAGACAACAAAGAAAAAAGTCCTATTACAAGTCTGAGTTTGGGAGAATGATTCACAGAATTAGAATATGGCTTTATTCCAAGCTATAACTATTTCGAAATCTCGGTAATGTAATAAATAATAACGACATAAATTTGGATACTTCACTTAGTAGTCTAAGATTGCGAAGTTATTGTTAAGTGAACCTAGATGGAATTAAACATTTTGCAACGTAACTGCAACGTAACCGCTACTTAATATCATCTACCTGGAATAAGAGGCAGTTTATAGAATGTAATAGTGGTATGTATAATCAATACTACAAAAACAAAATGGATGACCTTCTAAAATGGTCAAAGTTCGAACAAGGATTGCAATTTTACGTTCCTATAGGCGCTATCTCTAATACAAAAGAAAGGCATCAATGTAGTGCATTTTGCGTTGGGTTCAGTCGATTCCCTGTTAACCTGAGCGGACCGAGCGCTTAACATCGTCAAGTATCTACAAGCGCGATGTACTGACATCTATCACATAACCAACCATCTGGTTCATACTTTACACATTCTTTTTCTTCATAGCAAAAATCGCATTTCCTCAATACCATGAGAGTTGTCCGAAGAATATTGCGTTTAAGTTTTGCCTTTTTTTAGTAGTGGGTTTAGCGGCTTTCGTTCGTGTGGTGGTTTTCGCTCATCTGCAAGTTCAAGCGCTGCGGAGATAAAAGAAATGAAGTAGATATAATGTACAATAACAGAAGGCATAAAGCATGTCGGAGGATGACAACATTTATTGCAAAAGTAGGCAGTATGGGTGAGAATCGATATTCGATAGTTTTCCCACCATACACAATCCTCAAATATACACGACCGCCCTATCTGATTGAAACCAGACACAATGGGAGTGACTAATCTGAGTCCATTTGATAAGATTATGTTTCTTTCCATTATACTAACAATTATTGTAGTAATCTTATTTTGCATACTACATCACTTTTTTGCACTCTACATCGCTGACCTTAATGACATGAAATTCTCAAATATACATGAACACAACATTGAACGGGTACCTACTGAACTAAGGCCCCAGAATGATAGAGTCTATGTGCCACGATACTCCATCTACTATGTCAAATACTTGGCTTTTTTTAGTTTAGGTCAACTCCTACGATGAAACATGACTTTCACTTGTACAAAATGCGGTAAGATATTCCTCCTAGTATCTTACAATGACCACGCACAAAAACATTTACAAGGACAGCTTGGTCGCTGGAGTAAACGAGTAAAAGAGAAAAAAATAGTGGATTGAACTTTTCCATTTTTGGAAGGTCAGTTACTTACTACCAGTGTCGGTGCCAGCCCCAACCTTCGTGCCACCAGTGTCGGTGCCAGCCCCAACCGTGATGCCAGCCCCAACCGTGATGCCAACCCCAACCGTGATGCCAACCCCAGCCGCCATGCCAGCCTCCCCAGCCGAATGCTAATGCTTGTTGACTTCCAGCTATACGTCCAGTAGCAAACAATAACACTACGGCTGCAATCGCAGCGGTGCTCAAAGTAATGGTTGTCTTTGATTTCATAGCATCTCTACATTCCTTCTTCAGCTATAAATAAAATGTCATATATTCGACGAATGTACTATAAGGGTCCAAATATGAATTATGTTACATAAAGAGACAGAGCCAGGCTGAAACGAACAAACCTTGACAATTGTCCGTGCCATTCGTATAATTGCTATATATCATAAAGTGCTATTGTACATAAGCAACCAATTTGCAATACGTGTGTGGTCACAGATAATATAGAGCGCGTTTCATGTCTGTGACCATATACGTTCCGCAAAAAACCCTATGCGTAAGGTAATCTTTTTGGAACAGAAGAAAAATTATTCGGAAGTTGCAGAAGATGCGCTGCGAGAATATCTATCCTTGGATAAAGTTAAGAAGGAAAAGAAGAAATGACATAGGAGGTCAGACTGTGTCGTAATAAGAGTGCAAGCACTACAATGTGACACGTGTCAGCTGAGACATAAAGTTATTTTTGATGGAATTATTTCAGTGTTGTTATGACCGATAGCAATAAGGACGATAATTTAAATGCCAAGGATTTAACACAGATTAATGCAACATTTATCGCTTATTAGTTCCTCCTTGCAACCAATAAATGAGGGCATCGAATAGATTCTCATCATGTCCTCAAGGGATATTGACGAAATGTGTACTAGGGTAATGCAGATACTAATCTCCTTATCCTTAGTTTAAGTTCGCTGTGCAAGTGATAAATAGCATCAATAACATATCATATTATATGATTACGGAGACAAAATTAAAAGAGTCTGATAAAGATACTATGTGGTTTTTTTTAATTACGATTGGTTGTTAGAAAGTTATAACGGAAAATATATTGTGATAAAGAATCAAGACGTATTAGGATATGATGAAAATTTGGATAATCTAAAGCAGGACCTAAGGAAACGGGGAGAAGAACCGCATCATTTACTGATCGAGCATGTAAGAGATAAAAGGAACTTCATATGACAAAATTGTTTGTTTGTATATAACTGGCTTTAAAGACAAAAGTGATGATAGATACTACGTTGACGTATGCGTACTGCTTTGTTGCATGATTAATTATGTTATACGTGGTACTAATTTGACCACTCGGCATTTAGCTTGCTAGTAATGATTATTCAGGTATGGTTGACTGGCCTTCGTATAATGAATCACTAGTTAGACATGGTCAAGTACTCTTGGATTTTGATGTGCTTGATGGATGGGATCATGAATTATCTAAAATGAACCTTGGTAAGGTTGGCGAACCTTACTTCTACCCAGATTCATTTATTCAGCTTCTAGGATACATGAGAGCAT
>JBAVTY010000080.1:0-2768 GCA_049696495.1 Candidatus Nitrosopolaris sp. | reverse complement strand
GCCGTCGAACATCATTGTCGATACCGAGATCCCGATCATCATAAGGCAGAAATTTTATCAAGATTGGATGATGGGTTGAGATGATGACTCATAATACATGTCCGGAAACCAACCGGTTAAGCTATATCGGATACTTATGATCAAAAGGGGTTTGCATCTTCTGTAAATCGTCCTCAGATTCAAATTCTTTATATCCTCTACATTCCTTTTTATACGGACAACTAGAGCAATACCAGGATTTGCCATCTGGATTCCTATAGATGGAACTTCCCAATATGTGTCCGACTAAATTAGGGTCCATATTATTAATTCCATTCTGTAACTCAGTAGCATCCTTCTGTATCCTCTTTAACAGGGGGGTATATCTAGACGTTGCGGAAAATGAATGTCATCCTGGGCCCATATCCTCTCACTACATGTCATACTATCAAATGCTTGCTAAATACCCTGTCTACAACATACTACTGAACATGATTCCTTTGACATATCCTATCATCGTTGTCCCTCTCTTAATCCTTGCCTCTATTTCTCTTTGCAATAGGAAAAAGAAAGGAGAACTCAGGCCGATTATGGTAACGGGAGTTTCAGCCTCTTTAGCAATAGCATTCTATTATGTCATATATTTTGGTATCTGAATGACGTTGACACCCAGGCTCCAGGGCTCCCCCGGAACAGCTATATATGGGAACCGGGTATATGTTACATATATGACTAAAAAAGACAAAATAAGGGAAGGCTTTGTAGCAAGGACGTTCCACATCCCAGAGGAACTCGACGAGCAACTCAAGATAAAAGCTGCTAAAACTAAGATGAGATTTTCTGAAGTAACAATTCTGGCATTACAGGAGTATCTGAAATGAAATTCTTTAACAGGGTCTGTCTTTCACTTTTCAAACATCAAGCAAGTCAGCTTCAGTTTCAAGGTATACAAGGTTACGATGATATTAAAGACATTGTTAGGCGGGCCCTTGATTCAGACCAAAGTTTCAACCTGCTATTGATAGGGGCACCTGCGTCATCCAAGACGATGTTTCTGATGGAGATTATGAAGGCCTATAGAGAAGCAGAATACTTCGATGGCACGAATACAACCTCTAGAATATTGGATGTATTAGAAGAAAAGAGATCAAAGATTATCCTCCTAGATGAGGCGGAGAAAATGGGACGTCCGTTCCAAAATCAATTACTCAATTTCCTAGAATCAGGTCACATCAAAGTCACACAAATGCGTAGGAACTATGACTTTGAGATTAAAGGCTGCAAGGTATTTGCGACAGCGAATGATGCTAGTAAACTATCAAAGCCCCTAGCGAGTCGTTTTAAGAAACTCTTTTTTCCCAGATACACTGAAGAACAATTCCTAACAGTCTCGGAGAAGGTTCTTCCATTTCTTAGTACAGGATTGGCTAGGTATATCGGCAATGCGGTATGGATGCAACAAGGGGATATTAGGGATGTTATTTCAAATGGAAAATTAGTGCGCAAGAATGATGGTCCTGAACAGATACAAATGATAATGAGTACCATGGCTAAATATGCGGTACCGACTGACAATGGAGAAAACCGGTAATGAACGTCAAAGATATTTTGTATTCAGATGAACAGGTGCTGTTTAAAGCGCAGCAACGTAGACTTATTTCAGGAAAAGATATGACACCTGGAGAAATCTTCGTTACCACGAAAAGGATTATTATAGAAACTAACACTTGGTTAGGTTTAAAGAAAGAGTATGAAGATTTGCATTACAGCGATATTGATGGGGTAATATTGAAGAAGAATTTATTGTCGGCTAACATTATTATCAGATCACGCTTTCAAGGTGAGATTCATCTAAGCGGAGTCGGTAAAAAGGAAGCACAGCAGATGGAGCAGCTTATTTCACAAAACATCGATAGATACAGATATGGGTATGGTGGTGGTGATAGAGGTTGCGGTAAAGGTCAGGGTCAGGGCGCAGAACAAGGAAGATGAAATTTCTCCCACTTCGAGGATACAAAATAGGCTGGGTCATAACTTATATCGTATATTTTGTCATGATTTTGTTTGGGATTCTACACTATGTCTTCAAGGTATGGCTGCCTGACTAGGGGATTAACTTTGCAAGATATACAATACATAACCTGAGACTCGTAGTGTGGTTTATCGTTCCTGCGTTATCTATTGTCCTCTGGTATGAAAAGGCAGATAATGATTTTGTGTGGCTGATTATAGCCTTGTCAATGATTGCGGCAGGTCTTATGTTGAGGGTTCTGTATATATCACATTAGGAATCCCAAAAAGATGCAATATATTCCTCTGAAATCTACCAAGGACTGGTTCACTTTAATATGGTGTCTTCTGGCAGCTGTCACTTTAACATATGTCATCTTTTATCCTATATTCGAGGGTAATCAGATACTCAATGATATTATGGGTGGGTTTTGTATGATATTTGTATTCGGGGCTTGGATATTTTTCACTAAAAAATAAGGAGAAAGAGGACTAAAATGATTATCAATGGACAAAAACCGTCTACCACTAACTTTGAGCTTAGGTCAAGGTCAGGGTCCCAGCAAAAATGAATGAAAAGAGATGGGGTCAGGGCAGCAGGAATTATTGTGTTGGTTTGGGTGGGTTATTGTATTTACCATCTCCTCTATAAGTGAGGCTGGGGCATTATTTATGTCTCCATTTTTAAATTAATTTTCTGTTTGATTAGCTCCCTAGCATGTGTTTTATCGCTTTTGGTTGTTTGTTACCTGTTATACAATTGTAGTAGACCATGATTT
>JBAVTY010000079.1:0-2587 GCA_049696495.1 Candidatus Nitrosopolaris sp. | reverse complement strand
CCAGAGGTCACTGAAGACTTGGCAGAGTTTGCTTTGCAAGAGTTGAGAAAGGATGGGGTTGAGGTAATACTGAATACTCGTCTTGTAGGAGGCAAACGAGACAAGGTGAATTTAAACAATGGTGTTAGTATATCATGTAATACATTAGTCTGGACTGGTGGAATATCTCCTGATCACCTGGTCAGAAAACTAGAATGTGATCATGACAAGGCTGGTAGAATAATAGCAAACAACCATTTAGAGATCCTGGGCTTCAAGGATGCCTTTGCTATTGGTGACTGTGCCTCTATTAAAGATCCCAGAACAGGGAATGCCTATCCTCCAACGGCACAACATGCGCTAAGACAGGCAAGGGTAGTAGCAAATAACCTGATTTCACTCATCAACGGAAGGAGTGCTGCTGGTGTCGAAAAGGTATTTGATTACAAAACAAAGGGGATGATGGCTTTGATCGGAAAAAGGAACGGTGTCGGCATTTTATTTGGACATAAGGTTCATGGATTTACAGCTTGGTGGCTTTGGCGTTCATACTATTTGGGAAATCTTCCAACAGTAGAAAAGAAATTAAGAGTGATAGTAGATTGGTTCATAGATCTCTTCTTCAAACGCGATGTAACTAGGCTTAAGACTCTTACAGTGAAAAGGTCGATAGAAGATCGTGCAACCAAGCAAACAGAAGCTAGTAGCTGATCAATACATAAGTGAATGTGGAGAGTACAGATCAAGAAATGGTTTTAGAATTATGTACATCGCTCTAAGAACAATCAATTTGAACTAATTTGGTAGGGGCTTGCATATATTGATGATATGGTATCCCGTATTTCCGTCTGGAAATGGTGGTCTTACCTCAGATGTTTGGACTTTTCCTGTTTTGTCAGTTGCTCCAACGACAATTCTGTTACTTCCTTGAGGTGCAGCTGGGGTGAATCCAGCAGCCCATAGAACCCATGTATATTTAGAGAGTGGATCTTTGATATTGGCAGATTTCCAAGTGGTGCCACCATCTGTGCTGACTTCAACCTTTGATATCCCACGATCTCCTGCAAAGGCTATTCCTGCAACCGGCACCCTTTGACCAGGTACGATATTCTCTAAATTTCTAAATCTATCCCTTACTGGTGCCTGTCCAGGGATAACAATAGACGAGTGAGTATCTTCTGTAGCTACGTTAGTCCAACCATTTCTAGCCCAATAACCTTCATAAACATTATCCACAAGCTCGATCTCGGTTATCCATTTTGGATTCATCATTCCATGAAAGCCAGGAACGGTTGCTCTAACAGGATACCCGTGTTCTGAAGTCAAAGGAGCTAAATTCATTTCATAAGCCAACATACTCCCGTCCAATAGTCCTCTCTCCAAAGGTATTCCGACATCGTAGCCATCGTAACACCTGAATGCCATGTATTTTGCATCTGGCTTCAGCTGTGCCTTTTGGAGCACATCCTTAAGACGTACTCCCTTCCGTAAAGCAGTACTTGTCAAATCTCCTCCTATTTTGTTGCTTACGCATTACAGTGTAGCATACTCTTCAACTGAAGGCATAGCCTTTATCTCTTCATAAGTGATTGTTAAGGGGGTTATTGACTAGCCCTTTAACATTAAGGCTCCAAGAAGTTGCATCAACGACGGGTACGATGGGGTTTATATCTATTCTGTAGACTTCTGAATCGAGAAGTGGTGCTAGTCTGGGATCTTCAAAACCCAATGGTTTGGATCTTGATTGTGGAGGTAATAGTGAAGGAGAGGAAGGCGGAGGAATTTGTACTTCTTGTGTTGGAAACAAACGATTCAATCCCAAATATAGAATTGGTAGAGCAACTGCTGATGCTATAGCAGCGCGAAGTAGCGCTCTTTTCTTATAATCGATCTCTGTTGTAGTATCAGGTGGTCTTTCGATACCAGGTTTTCTTGATGGTCGTCTAATCCTTTCGGAGAAAGAGGATGGCGTAAAACCGAAGGCGATCTGAGGCAGAATGAGCGATATAACTAACCGTGTGATAGAAGTGGCCTGTGTGTGAGTACGAGCTTCTGTTATTGTTATCAGCGAAATCGCAAGAATGAGTAAAATAACATAGGCTACAACCGAAGCCAGTGTTGCTCTTCCTATGCCGCCTAACATAATTTCGTGTAACTACAAAAGTATTTAAACAGAGAGAGCAAATGCGAAGTGACTTGACGAATCACTATAATAAAATGTAAAGCACGAGAACAATAATAACCTATAATGAAGGTGAATAGCAAATTCTTACTAATAGCAAAATAAAAAAAGATGGATGTACTACATTAACCACCTTCTTAAGGGTTAGGTATTACATTAAAGTACACCTGATTCAATTGAGTTGCTCTTACACCAATTATGTTGTTGTATACTAGGTTGACATTCATCAATTCAACTGTTCCTGCCACATAATGAGTCGGAAATACACTCACATCAAACTCTTTGTTCGCGTTTGCTGGTAGTTGACCTATACCAAAGAACGATGGACCCACTATTCCTATCGGTAGGATTGTAGAGAACAGAGTCTGCGGAATGTTTGGACTACTTATTGCAGAAGGCGTTAACCCATTGATACCAAGTGCAGAT
>JBAVTY010000078.1:0-2245 GCA_049696495.1 Candidatus Nitrosopolaris sp. | reverse complement strand
TGTCTTTAATTTTTTCAATCTTTTCTAGTTTGCCATATTCCCTAATTAGCTTTAGAGCAGTTTTCGGACCAATGCCTGGAACGCCACCAGGATCAAAGTCCGTACCTATCAAAATCCCTACATCTATTAATTGCTCTTGAGTTAATTTAGTTTGATCCAGAACCTGTTGGTGTTCGATCATTTCTGTTTCAACCTCGACGTAAATGTTCCTATTAGGGACTTTTCTCTTGCCACTGATCGCTAGGTTACGTGTCAATCTTTTTGCCCCAAAGAGTATCGAGTCATAATCCTGGCTTGCACACGTATATGCCAAATCGGACTTTGTTAGATGAGCTGCTGTGGCTTCTCCCTCAGAGGGTGCTTGAACATGAGGTATTCCAAGAAGATTCAAAATTTCTTTGGATTCCTCTATCATTTTATCAGTCAGAATGGATGTAGCTTGGCTGTACTTTCGCGCGTCTTCAATTCTTCCTTCGATCATTGCTTCTTGGTATTTTTGCGACGCCTCTTCTTTTGCGTGACGTCTACGTTCAATCTCCTTTGATTTTAATAAACTGGGTTTGCCATCGAAGATATAGATAAGCTTCAAATTGTCAATCAACAAGTTGGTGTTACGGTAGAATAAACCACTCAGATGGCTTGTGACATCACCCTTATTGTTCATGAGTAGTTCGCCTGTTGGGCCACGTATTGTTGCGAGGAATTGATAGATAGCATTATGAGCATCAACAGCTATTACTTTATTTGCTAATTCTGATATGACTATAGGAGACGGCATGATAAATGGTTTCAGATCTATTCCCATTGCTTCAAGTTAGCTATAGAAGGATTTTACTTTTTCTTGCATTTTGTCTCCAATATTACCACTAAGTCACTTTGGAAACTCAAATGGTAGTAAGGTTTGCCATTCTGTATCTTAATGAGGTCAAAAGAGATAGATGCTATCATGCAATTTCTAGGGATACGAGTTGCAGATCACACGAGATCTTAACAATGAGAATAAAAGATGGTTAATGGACTATGAAATCTTGGTTAATGGCAAAACAGGCACTAGAAGCACATATTCAATTCAATAACCTATATTATAGACTGGCTGGTTGTTTAAAGAGAAAATTCAAAAGCGTTCTTGATTGCGTGACGTTAGTACGAGAGCTTACACCAGCTTGTTGCTGAGCAGAAGGAGCTCATTTATTTTCATATTGGTTTTCACAGCCGTCGTAGTTATTGATTCATGCATTGTAGATTTCTCTTCATATAGTGGAGTCGAAACTTCCGCCTCCGGGAACACTGTGATTTTTATCATCTTCTCAAGGAAAGAGTTTTACAAAAAAGCAGAGAGCCAGTTGACACTTCTTAAGGCTATAGGCGTGTCAGAAATGGAAAAAGAACTCGAGAACCAATCAAAATTTATGGAGGAACGAATCAAATTATTAGAAAGACCTGATGAACCGAATTTGAAAGATGAGGATATAAAAATAATCTTAAACGAAGTACTGAATGAACTTTATTACTCAAAGGGTAAGAAAGAGATACAGAGATCATAGTGTTTATACTGTACCCAGATAGTAGAAACAACCAGACTTGGCTGATATAAGGCGTGTTAAGTTAAGAAAGCCAACATTTTCTCTAGGACCGATACTTGATTTGCTACCATGCTCCAGACGAATTTGTATGATTGTTGAGACTGAAAATATGTAAGCACACCATAAATGCCAACAATCATGATAATTTCGTCATCAAACGCTTGATCCACTTCAGACCTAATTTGTTTAACCAAATAATCTATACTGATCGGCTTTCTGACAAAGCAACCTTCCTGCCTTGTTGGATATATTTCCCTTAGCCCTTCCCGATTTATTTCACCAGAAGACATGAAACAAATTTTGACATTAATATAAGCATCGATAGCCAATATCTTTTCACAAAATTCAAATCCGTTCATATGTGGCATATTAATTGTTGTATGTCCACACATAGGTGACATTATAGCTTACCAACATGGGTTACACTTCTGCTAGGAAGTGTATCCTTATAGAAATCAAAACAAAGTTTAATCTAATACATGAAAAAGAATGGACTGGTGACACCATATCTAATATTTGTAAAAGGTATGAAGTTTCCAGGAAGACATACTACAAGTGGAAGAGCAGGTACGAGAAGAAAGGAATCGAAGGCCTATCAGATATCTCTAGAAGACCACAAAACATCAAGCACAAGAAAGTAATGCCAGAAGTAGAGGAGACAA
>JBAVTY010000077.1:0-8464 GCA_049696495.1 Candidatus Nitrosopolaris sp. | reverse complement strand
CCAAGGTTCTTGACCGTCATTGCATTCCTATGACGTAGCTTCACACCCGAAGTCTCGCTTGTTATAAATGATCCAGAATTTGAATCGACACCAGCACCCGGCATGTACCATGTAGCCGGACCACTAGGTGCATTTGGGACTTCATCCATACAACCAAGACGAGTGACCGTATTTGATGATGGACTCGCTGCAAATGTACATGCTATTATATCAATAATGAGTTCAGAAGATCCTACTACGACTTCCACAGCTATCAGATCACCAGTTGCAATACTATCATTGTGAGGAGTAGTATCAGAAAAGGCTCCTGTTGTATTGGCATTTATCGAGATTGTGTTATTCGCGTTGCTACTGTTCTTTCTCAGGGTAACTGTTGATGAGCTAGTTGCTGCCGTGGTCACGCGACACCATAATAATGAGATCGTGCCAGGCTAGAACGGCATTTGAACATTTGACTCCGTTAAACCAGCGCCATTTGTGGACTCGCCATTGATTAGAAATCCGAGGAAACCATAGAAAGCTGTTGTACCACTTGAGAAGTTTATATCATTAGTTTCTCCGCTGTATCCCATTAGTAGACTATTTGTCAACTGTTAGTATCTCACTCCTATACTCGAGATTTAGATGGCGGGTTTTTACCCCTACCACTATTTCGATTTCTTCTTAGCCTTCCCTTTAGAACCCTTCGGTTTTGCAGCCATGATGTAGTTTGATGATTACTGAGCTATAAAGTGTTTGAATCAGCTGTTAGGTATTCTCCGCTAGATGTTATTGGTACCAGTGTTTTTACTACTTTTGCAAAAGGATGTGTATCGTCGTGGCTATCTTTCAAAGCACGCATCAGATGTATTATATCGCCGTAGTGAAGGTGTAGACCTGTTGCTATTCGGTAATCCGACCCGATAATTGCTCCGTATTGGTAAAAGCTGTATACGTTTGTCATTTCTATATGTGCACGATTTATCCTATTCAGATTGCCCATGACTTCTACTTTATGGTGGTGGTAGGTATAGTCTAGACTAAACCAATCACGCGTAGGCCCGCCACCTAATGAATACGTATATGTTCCAGATACAGGTTGGCCGTCGAATATTCCACTAAAGCCGTATATGCGTTCATTGGAAGCGATAGGCTTGATGGGCAACACACTAGTACCGAATGTTATTGTACCTGATGCATTACTACCACTGTTCACGAAATTCCAAGTCCCATCTAGATGTGCGGGTGTGAATACAGTTACTGATAGAGAGTTCAGAGTACTTCCTGGAGGTGCTGTTACTGTTGCTGTTATGTTACCAGGTCCTTTTACGGTCTTTTGTAAAATTCCTGTTTTCGCCGTTACTGTTTTTACAGGCGTTGAAGGTTGGGGAGGAGGCAAATGCATCAGATGTATTGTATCACCGTGATTATCTGTAAATTCTATGTGGTTAGGAGTTACTGTTGTTAATGTACTGTTTTCACAACCACCAGCATAACATTGAGTTAATATGTTATGCCCAATATATCCCCATGAACTTTCCAATGTATAGTCACCGAACGCAGTTTTGTTAGGAACAGTCATATTCACGTCGCCATTGGCACCTTTCCTGATATTGTTGAACCCAACGAAGAGTTGACATAATGCCAGTTTCCAACTAATATCGGAAGTGCTGCCATTTGACTTGGTTTCAAGGTATCTAGAGGACAGCCTACAAGAAGATTCGAAGAAAATGGTCCGGTATAGTTATCGTAGGCATCGCCGCAATCCCAATCGCCATAATCACCATTATTGTTGTCCCATCCTCGACAGAATGCTATGTTTTCACCTATAGGGCACATTGAATTTCCTGAATCGTTTGCTGCTTTTGCCCCAGCAAGATATTGCTCATGAGCTTGTAATATCATTGGGGGGAAATCGCCTATAGTGATATTTTCAACACAATCGACGGCATGGTTAATGCACCAATTCTTGTATCCGTTATAGAATCCATCCTGACAGGCGGTCGTGTTAGTCTCTGCAGGTGCAAATTGTGGACCTGTTAGACTACCTCGCCGGTAACCATATTGATACGAACCTTCGTTTGTTCCGTATACAAAAGTAATAGTCGGCGCCGACAGAACTAAAATTATTATCGTCAGAGACACAAATATAGGCTGTTTCATACGAGTTAGAGTCAAGAGTGTAATCCATCCTTTATTTTTGTCAGCTGGATTGTATCGCCTTTAGTGTCTGTTAGTTCCATGTGATTAGGGCTTGTTGTCTTGAATGTCAATATTACGCCTGGTGTTCCATAGTATACTAGAAATAATGTATATCCATTAGAAGTCCATTCACCTGACATGAGAAATACCATCACAGTCAGAGACAGAATCATAGCTATCGGTTGTCTCTCCTCTCCTCTCCATATTTCCTCATAGTATTGATCATCCTCTCAACTTCAATAGGACTATCAGACTTCCTAACTAACTTCCCTATCGATATCACATCTCGGATGTCGCCTTTTTGCTCCCAAACCTCCTCACCGATCATCAAAGCAGTATCCTCTGACAGTTTGGGGCAAACCTTCACTGATACATCTATGAATTGTTGTTCTGTATATCTCGACAGAAAGAGCTTTCTGAATCTTGACTGCAGCGGCTTGGATAGCCTGTTGATCTCATTGCAGTTGGCAATTACTTTCGCCCTCTTTATCTCGAAATCATACTGCTTCTTCTGATGGTCTACCTTCACGCGCCCTGACTCCATGAAGTTCAAGAGTTGGTTCTGGAATGTTCGAGGCATCTTGTCTAGTTCGTCTATACATATTATTCGTGGCCTCTGTTCTTGTAGAACATCCAGGATTCTGTTCGTGGTATTCGAACCATCGAAATACACTCCATCCTTTCTCATGTCAAGGATGCCTAACAGGAAAAGTGTTTTTGCGCTTGAAGGTGGTCCACTGAAAAGCAGGTTGTAACTCTCCACTGAATCTAATGCGCGTCTTACTATATCCTTTATATCGTCATACCCCTGTATGTTACTGAATTCATTATCCCTTATGAAATAAATCAACTATCATACTCTATCACCTAGTCTTTACAAACCCGGCCAAGAATCCCATCGCCAAGCCGCCGCTAACAGGAATTCCAAGTGTGTGAAATATACTATGCACGTTAGTTATGTCAACGTTGCCGGCCCAATGTTGAATCTGTGTTGAAGCGTCGTTTCCATGTTTATCCCAATTAACCGCGCTCACATAGCCATACTTTTGTAGCAGTTGAATACCAACAAGGAACATCCCAGCCAAGAAGCCTATGATGATTAGCATCCACTTATCTTTTTCAAAGCAAAGCCCATTGGATATCCTAGGAGCCCACTACCGGCAAAGGGAACGATATTGCACAATAAAGTTTCATTACTCATCTTCTTTTCGCTCCTCCGGATGTTTTGAGATAAAATCAGAATAAAGGAATGCAATCACTCGCTTCCCAAGCCAACTACGTGGAACAATAATTTTAGCCGAGTTACCGAATTTACTCGCTATTGCTGTTACTTCTGATACGTGGCGTGTCGAACGCCTTTTCAATAATGTCCCTCCGGTAAATTTCATAATACATTTGTATAATCATCCCTAGCTATAAGGTTTCCGGTTTATCATACCTTTTATACAGTTGTATAGTGGAATGACTCATTTCTCCATTAGTACCGTTTGGTTCTCTTCCTTCAGATTTTCATAACAACATCGTTATCATCATTTAGAAAGAAGTCATAACTATCAACTTTTGACGGTCTCAATTAGCTTGAGGGGATTATAGCTTCAATCTGAGGCGGATACGTTTGAAGTTGGAGGTAGTCCAGCTTTTAATCTTTGTACCCATTCATCCCAAGGAAAGTTATCTGGGAGGTCTGGACCTTTGTTCGTGTAATTTCCACTCTCGTCATATTCTATAGTATATCCGATATCAGGTAATCATGGAGTAATCCAACCAGGTTCAACGGCTCCGTCCACATCGAAGTAAAAGATTCTTCTAATACTCCACGCATCAAAATTGATTCCATTCGGATAATATTCCTTCATTTTATCAGCCATCAATTCACCGCTATCCTGACCGTCGACTTTTGGAAGACCTCCAATCCTCGCGGTACCCACTGTCCAATTTTCAACAGAATACCATGGAATTGGCTCCTCACGATTTGTCGAAGGTTGCTCCACTCCTTTTCAGAAATACCAAATCGGTGTCTGCATACAGCAACTCATATCCTAATCCTTGCACAATATCTTTGCTCTTTATCAATATCTCTCGCGACAACCGATTTATCTCTTCAAACGCGTCTACATTGGCAAGTCTATTCCAAAATGATCCGGTGGTGCCGTAAAGAGCTACGAGGATATTCTTGAGTGCCACAATTCTCTGCTCAAAGCCATTCCTGTGTATTAACTGGAAATGATTTCTGTAGATCCTTGAACATTATCCGTCTCTTCAGGACATTTTCTAATACAGTTGGAAGCAGGCCTTTGGTATTACTGCACCGCTCATAGCTCAAATTGTGTTTAAGAATTAGATTGGCGTACTCGTTCTCATAGTCGAGTACCGCTACGTTCTCATGTAAGCCGATCCGAGGTGAGAATATCATACCACCTTTGTCTTTGGTGAATATCTCTTCGAGGGTACGAATGCGCTCCTGCCTATCTGAACGCGATATTACAAAGCCCCGATTGATTAGCTCGTAACAATTTCGACTGTCTATTAGTCGTGATATTTTGCAACGTGCAGCTAACCCTAGTGGAAGACAGGCAAATCGAGCCTTTTCAATTAGTCCCACTATGTCAACCGAGTTGCTACCCAGGTAAATCCTACCATAGATGTGATTACTATTATTTGTGTTACCTCTCCCAAGCTGGATATCAAGTCCAAGCATCTCGATCCTTGCGAATAGATACTGTAGAACTCTGGTGCTTTGATAATGTTGCTCTCTGGAGACTAGGATATCTGGATCTATATGAACCACATACTTACAGAAGTTCTGGAGTATTGTCTCTTCATCACCTTCGAACGTAATCTCCTGTTCTTGATATCTGGCAGTTATCTGTCGAATTGGGTAACTGACGTCGTGCGAATCCAAAGATGATGCTGATATAACTTCAAAGTGCAAGACTCTAAATGGTGGCGATATATCAAGCTCGTCAATCTTGGTTAGGCTAATCAAACGTTCGTTGTCATACTGCAATTGTACCTTAGACGTTGGCTCGACCTTTAGTCGTGTAAACAGATACTGTTGGACATGAGATAATTCGGTGTTGAAGAGGCGAGCTACTCTTGGGTCATTCTGCAGTCTCTTAACGAGCAGGTTATAGTAATATGTAGATTCTACGTAGACGCAAAGCACAATTTCAGGTCTGTCAGCGTCAATATCGGTAAGTTTCCGTTGCCACTCAACTCTCGTCTTGGGCTGCTGAGATAGGATATGAAAGAGTTCGCCACCTACTCGCTCATTCCTTCGTAGGATATAGAAGCATGGTTGATATCTATCTGCTGCTGCAATGTCGCGGCGTTCCGTTCTACAGTAACGTCAAGTAACCAACCAATAGCGCTGTTCATTACATCGCCAACCCACTCTGGAGCCATATAATAAAGAGAGCTACGTCGGGGCAGGAAGAGAGAGTTCAGTAAACTATTGCAATTACTTCATACTATGCCGCACTAGAATGTATGCATTATTCATTTGCGCCACATGGTCGCAACATGAACCGCGCTCTGTGACCATGTGTTCATCTTCAAACCCGTCATGCATCCAACTGCGCAGCCTAGACCCGTCCCAAATATGAGACATTAATAGGAGCATTTTTGAACTGTAATATGTAATCACTTTACATATATTGCTAGAATTCGTAGATAATAATAGAGCATAGGAAGACAGTCAGAATAGCAAGAACACATCGAACCAATAAAGTCTCTACGTACCGACGCCTAAATTCGCATTATCCATTACCCAGCTTATGCCCAAGCCATAACTAATGTCAATATCATCGGCATCTTGCTCTCATATCAGACATTCATGCTAAGACTTGCTTTCCAGTTATAGTGATTAGTTTTCAATTATAGTGATGAAGTTTTAGCACTCCCTAATCCGAACGCCCTGTCTGTAGTGTACTTATATTATACCTCTAATTTGTTCTACTAGTTACTTTATTCTCCTTGTAGATATCCGTTATAATTTTTAGGGACAACAGATGGTGGAGTACCATAAACTATTGCAATTTCATTATGTGCACTTCGCTCTGTATTTAGCTTGATATCTCTATAATTTGTACCGTCTGGCGCCTTAGTGCCATTGATGTATACTTTCAAAGGATTATTCGCATTCGCGACGTAATTAAATATTTGATCATTGCTCAGTTTTTTGTTCCAGATATCGAAGAATTGACCTAATGTAAAGTCTCTAAGCATGGGTGCTTCAATATGTATTTTGCCTGATTCATCATGTGTATGTAGCCAATAAAAGCAGTTGCCAGGAATTCCTATTTGAGATGGGACTAGGAAATATACACCGTTAATAATGATATCTAGATGTGAATGTACGTGGAAAGCAGATTGTTCCATCGAATTACACTGTATACCGTCTATTGCTCGTACAGCCGGAAATAATGCATGTGGTGTCATGGCAGCATATATCCCAATACCCACAATAGTCACAACAGTACAAACAATTGTAATCAATTTCTTAGGGAGCTTGAGAGGTTTCTTGAGTGGCTTCATCATCATGCCACTATTATTCACCTTTGTGTGTCTGTCTTGACTATGTTGCACTAACTGCTTTCTGGAATAGAACGATTTTCCGCAGTCATAACACTTTGCTCTTTCTTTGTCTGCCATCTGTCGCCTATAGTAGCAAGCAAGCTCGTATTAATTCATGGTGGTACAATTGTAAAGAATAAATCTTATCTGTCTAGGTAAATATATTTCTAAGAAAGGATGTTTAAGTTACAAACGATAATAGATCCCGTATGCGGACTGACAATAGACGAATATCTCAATTAATTCTAAAGTGCAGTTATGTTCAGGGTGCTCTTATTGGTCTTACTTCTGCCGCTGAAGCCTCATTGATTTATTGACGCTTAACAAAAGAGCTACCGGAAAGCGTGATTTCACTTTTTGCAAAGTTGAGCAATCACATTGATCATATGAAATCAAGGAAAGTAATATTGGCTGGTCGCTAGGCTCATTTTGACGGGGACTTGAGCACACAGCCTTGAATAATGCATCCTGTGGTATATATGAATCGAGATAAACAAGGCGTCTAATTCTCTGCCACTCAGGAACTTTGCCACTCCGATGATCATCCTCCATAACTATGACCTAGCATTACTTCATTGAGATTTTCATACTCTAGTACTTGGATTATGTCAACTACAACATGTTGTTATTCCCAGAACGATAATCGTCACCGTATTACTTGCTTAAGATAATATTCTACTGCTCTGCGGATATATGTGCTTCTTGGAACGTCACCACGTAGTTTGTCTGTTTGGTTTATCAATGAATGAGGTAGCGTTATACCTACTTTCATTGTCTTATCGCCTTATGTAGTACCTACCATACTGATATTGCATATAATAATACATAGCTATAAATCTAACGCCTTATGACATTCACACTGTTAAATTTTGTCCGATTAGAAGGACTTGTTATGAAAGTTATTTTGGCAGTTATTTTATTTTGTCCGTGTTTTAAAGATGTATAATTAGGAGTAATATTATAGTGCCATATAGAACGGGGAGGCAGCAGACACGACGACTTCTTGTGCGATATTCTCCATAATGGATTTAAGACTTGTAGTACATAGTTGTAGTAAGAAGGAGACATACTCTAATGTGATTAAGAGACTCGAACATTACAGAAAAACATCGAGCTTCTGAACCTATCATTGCTATGAGCCGTACAATTAAACATCTCGAACCTCAGACGTCAATCATGTCAAACCTGTCAATTACGTTAACCGAGTATGACTTGATTAGCAGCCTAAATGGGAAACAAGGCTTGGAGGAGCACAGGCGACCATGTGGACGCATTGCTTTGCCATGGCTCAAGCTGGGAGAGTTGATCCTACAGTACAGGCATTAATCCAAAACAGTACATTTGTATACAAATGAGTCAATACACTCCTTATTTTTGAAAACTAAAATACGTGCCTTGTTCAAAGGCGACTGTGACAACAACTAATGATACAACACAAGTAGAAACTAATAAGGCAATTATCAAACGCTACTTTGAAGCATACAATACCAAAAATGAGGTAATATTTGATGAAATAATAGCTCCTGATTACGTAGACCATGGTCAGTCTGCTTATATGGGCTCGCCTGGAAGAGGAATTGCGGGAGCGAAGAATGACCTTAAGAATTCATTAGATAAATTAGATGACTTGAATTATGTGGTAGAGGCAATGATTGCATCAGAATGGTATCCAGATCTTGTAGGTACATATTGGAAAGGATTACTAACA
>JBAVTY010000076.1:0-1855 GCA_049696495.1 Candidatus Nitrosopolaris sp. | reverse complement strand
TACATAGAGAAGAAGTTTTTGTAGCATTAAAGGCATCATCAGTACCAATAATCTACGGTCCTATGGATGCATTTCCATACAAGGTAGAACTGAAGCATGAAAGTTGGAGAAATGCAGAAAAATTGTTAAAATCTGGCGCAAAATTCTCTGTTATGAGCGACCATCCTGTTATCCTACAAAGAAATATCGTTTACAGCTTAAGGCATATGCTACGGTTCGGTTTATCTAGAGCGTAATGAGTATGTTAAAACCGCTTTACCTGTTGCCGTGATGTATCATATTATCTTGAATAAACTAGTCAGTTATGCCATTGAATCTGCTACATCGAGGTATCACATTATAGTAACAAAACTCGCAATTGTCTTATCATCCTCTTTACTACCATTTTTCAAAATGTACAAGTTTACTTATATCGATTCTGGATAGTTTTTCAGGCGTCTCTGCGGGATATCCTAGACATATAATACCTACCGGTTTAACATGTTTTGGAAGCTCAAGGATTTGTGATACTTTGTCATCCTCAAACGCGCCAACGAAGGCTGCACCGATTCCTTCATTTACAGCTGAAAGTAAGATAATCATTGAAGCAAAAGCGCCATCCATAATACTGTAGAATTCTCTTCCACGCATACCATAGCGATTCGTGGACCGTGATGTATTTGAGCAAACTATTATCAATACTGGTGCTAGTTCAACATATTCCTGATCGACAGCTACCTTTCTTAACTTCTTCTTTGTTATGCTGTCTTTTACTATGATAAATTCTTGTACCTGAGTATGACCTGCACTTCATGAAGTGAAATGCTCATGCTCTATGAGCATTTTTGATTAACCTCATAATCAATTCTCCAGGAATTTGCTTATTAGTAATGTATTCTCTTATCATTTTCCTTTGTCGAGTGACTTTCTCAAAATCCATATGGTATACACTACGTCATCATTATTACTGTGTTGAAGTTCAAATCATTTAAATGCCGACTTGGAATTCTTATCTTTTCCTTATTCTTTTAGTATTCTTTCTTGTAGTGGATGTAGGCTTCTTGCTCAAGAATAATGTTATTTTCTGACTATCTTTCTGAACTTGCGACATTGCTTTTGTAATTGTTTAAGCTGGAAGGACAATTGTTTAACGAATTCAGTTTGTCTTTCCATAGACTTTAGCTGTTTTTGTAGCGGTTGAACCATCTTTGCTATACTATCAATTTGAGTCTGTAGCGGTTGAACCATGCGTCCTACTCTCTCCATTTGAGCCGTATGCTTCTCTAGTAACTTAGAAATAGTTGCTAGTCTAATTGCCTTTGGAGTACTAGAAGGTTTTTTTACACCTTCTTGCCGCTGCGCTTCTGTTTCAGGACTTTCAGATTCTGCCATCTGTTGTGCTTCTTCAGGCCGTGCTTCTAAAGGCATATCTTTGTGTTCTTCCAAATTAGTATGGATGTTGTTTTCATCTGACATGATCAAAGTTGTAGCTGATGATCAAGATGTAGTTCTTAAATATTCTACTTGAAATCGGACGTTCTCTGGCTCCGGCTGCATGGGTTCTGTGTGCGAATTTCTTTTTTTGCTATCTGGGTGGCAGGTCTTGATCCAGATTGATACTAGTATTAATCTTTATGCTCAAATGTTTGTGCTGAGCAGCCGGGTAGGGAATTTGTCTGCGATGATAACCCGTAATAAGATCCTCGATCAACAGATTCACTAATTAACATGGTGTCAAATAGGCTCCATTTCTAGCAAAGAAATCAAAAAATAGTATAAAAAGAATTAGAATATAGCTTTCAAATAGGCTAGGGTTCAGGACCCAAGGTATTTAGTCTCTATGTAGGTCACAAAGTAATCTGGGTTATAGCCTCCA
>JBAVTY010000075.1:0-3233 GCA_049696495.1 Candidatus Nitrosopolaris sp. | reverse complement strand
TTAAAGGAGCTCTCAGCCATTGAACACACGAGTGGCACCAGTCATACTCGTGTGTGGCAGATAGGAGTATGCACATTATTATAATTTATCCATCTAAGAAAAGAGAATACATAGAAATATATTGTATTTTCCAATTCTTCGTCTGGTGCTCCAACCTTGGTCATAAAGCATGTGTTGATGTATTCATCCTATTGTATTACTTCATTATTTATATTTTGTTCAGAAATATTGAATGTATCCAAATCATTATATTGTGACTTCTGTATTACGATTTTTTTCTCTGGGGTACACGCTTTACTAAAGCCAGTATCGCTGTAAACACTTCGAAAGCTGTACTAAAATATTTACATATTAGTATGATATTATCATTTGCACTAATATGGCCACAATGAGAGAACGCCCCGAAAAATATGGTTGGTGGATAAACGAATTCGAATCATTAGGCCTAAGTAAAGAAAATTAATGAATTCAACGATCTGGATGAAATGCGTGACCTGGCTGAGATTATAAAACAGGATAAATACATAGACTACAAGACTGATTATTTTAGCGACGGAAACCTATAGTTATGGCATTCTCTGGCACAATTATCACAAGATATGTTTCTAGAGACCTCGGCCGCTAGTAGCGGAATTGATAAAGTTCCTCAGGAATGGATAGCCTTGATCCGTCACTGTTGAAAAAGCGTTCAAATAATTACGTTCCTTAATATAATTTATCCATATCGACACTAGCTGGTCATCGTCATCGAATTCTTTTACTATATCGTTCCAAGTTCTACCTTGTGAGATGCACTTTAGTATGTAAAAGGCTTGTTCTAATCGCGATAGGCTATGGGCTGGGTCTCGAACCCTTTGTTCTGCCATTTGGAATTTTTTACTCCTATTATCTTAGTGAAACAAATATTTAATCTTATTCTATACGATTATGCTGTATTTATATTCCATATCATGTATCTCAACGGACTGCTGTCCGTTTACTAAATAAATTTACGGAAAGGGTAATTCGAATGGGTCATTTCTGAATTTGTGCTGCGCGAAATATGGGTTTGTTCCATAATGATTTGGAAATGGTGATGCAAAGGGTGATGCAAAGGGTGATGCAAAGGGTGATGCAAAGGGTGATGCAAAGGGTATATCTCTGAATGGAAACGGTGACGCAAAGCGTGCGTGACCAAAATATGACTGCGTACAATAATTGTAATAATCATATACACATGGGATTTTTCTCCCATTTAACTTCGACGCAGAAGCGGGCGGAGTGATGAAGCTAGAGGCTATTATCGAGGTAATCACCACTAAAACTCCAATCATTGTTAATGCTTTGTTCTTCGTAACTCTAATTATTATTAATGATATATATTTACTTTCGACAGTCTACAAATTGTCCTACGCATTCAGATTGTAGGATATGTCGTAGAGTATTTGGTCAACTACCATCTTCAGTTCTTAGTGAAAGATTGTACGATAGAGTAGCAACGGCAGGAAATGGAAACCGAGGTATAAATTATTTAATAGAAACTATAAAGTTCCGTGAACGATCTTAACCTAAACTAGGTAGGGAAGCAGACAAACACGTTGTCAATGTGACATTCTATTGCAACAGGACTTTTCCCATTTATTCAACACCAGTAGTATGTATTTATAACCTGACACATAACCAGTAGCTATTTCATTTAAAACAAGATTGTCTTTCACATTGAATAGGAATTGAAAGTTTTGTATAAAGTCATGAACTGTAATTTGTCGGTTATCGCTTATTACTTCCATTGTTATAAAGAAGCTAACATTTTTCGTATATCATCTGGAATCTATTAAGTAATAATTTTGGGATCATCATGATAGGAAAATCATGATAAGGCAACTTGGTTATACTGTGTCGTACTTGGCATCACTATTTTTGATCCAACTTAATCAAACTAGAAACTCTGGGTCCTTACCATCCTTACCATCCTTACTTCAATCTTGATTCGCATAGTAGTGTTGGTAAGGATCATAGGGATGAGGTAGTCTAAAGTTTCTGAGCAGCACACTCATCTTAGTACAAAGGTCAGAACCATTGGCACCAGTGGGACGCTTCGTGGGATTTTTTGACGTAGTCTATCCTTTAAACTGCTAACTCATTTCATGAAGAAGATATACGTTAAAGTTAACGCATTAGTCGAACGTACCAGTACACTAAATCATCTTTATCTTTCTCTTTAAAAATATTATATAACAAGTTGTTGTCGTGTATCTCCTCTCAGACTTGTCCTCGACCACCATCTACAAACAATTCAATTCCTGTGACAAAACTGCTATCATCAGAGGCTAGAAACAAGACGGCTTTTGCGACTTCATCAGGATTGCCATCCTACCCATTGGTATGGTGCTCAATAGAGTCGTCTTCACCTGTTCACCCTGTTGTCCATTCTCCAACAAGCTACTGAAGCCTGGTGTGTCTATCGGACCAGGGCTGATAGCATTGACACGGATCCTGCGGTGTTTGAGATCAACCGTCCATGAACGCGCAAACGATCGTACAGCAGCCTTAGTTGCATTGTAAACACTCAACGCCTGGGTTCATTTGGATCCTCCTACCGAAGCAGTTAAAATTATCGAACCGCCATCCTGAAACAGTGGAAGCGCTTTTTGTACGGTGAATAAAAGCCCTTTGACATTGACGTTGAATATTTTATCAAAATGGTCTTCAGTAATTGATCCTAACGATGCCGAATCCATAACTCCAGCATTGGCAAAGAGAATATCGATTCTGCCTTTCTCCTGATTTACAGTATCGTATAGATGATCAAGATCCTCTAAATTAGAGACATCGCCTTGAATACCGGTAACGTTTTTGCCAATCACCTTTATTGCATTATCGACTTCGCTTTGACGTCGACCGGTGATAAAAACGTAGGCACCCTCGTCAACAAACCGCTGTGCAGTGGCAAGACCTATGCCACTGCTTCCGCCAGTGATAACTGCAATTTTTCCGTCAAGTCGCTTTGAGATTAATTCGTTTTGAGTCATGAGTGATAAACCAGTTCTAATTATTTAATGATACTGCATACATCTGTTACCGTCTCGTTCCGCAGCTATTAATGCCTGATCAAATACGTCTTTATCATAGGTATTGGATTGTTCCTCGACGGCGCTTGATGAAGATACAGACGTCATCTCGTTTCGTCCCTTGTTTAGCTACAACTTACACTTAACCGTTAAAGGTGACAACCAATTCCTTGATAAAAAGTT
>JBAVTY010000074.1:0-3203 GCA_049696495.1 Candidatus Nitrosopolaris sp. | reverse complement strand
TTACCAGAACGTTCAGGCTCGATTATCATTCTGTACCTATTTTCTATTATATCCACTTGTTATTACACTCCAAGACTGGAGTGTCAACCATGTCAGGAACCTAAAATGTCAACCATGTATGGAAGCAGCACAGTTTAGCAAACAATGATAAACAATATTGAGAGGTGCATCACTAGAGTAGACAATAACATGATAAAAGATAGTGTTCACTCCAGTAATAACGCTGTGGTCATCTGGTATGTGGTATCCATCTGCATAGTTTACAAACCTGCTATATTATTGGCTTGCGCTATCTCTTTTAGTGTTTTTGTGATTCCTACTTCTCTACATGAAATGTATATGGCAGCAGTTAATACTGCAGCCAACAGTAGCTCACTCATGTTGATCTACTATCTTTGATACTTCCATTTTTCAAACAACTTTATCTTGCAATTAATTAATATTTTCTGATGTAGTCGTAGTCGAACTACAATACCGGTATCTACTATTTCGCAATTTCCAAATAACTCATACACAATATACAATTCTTTCGTCTTGACTGGATCTCAGATTGACCTCGTGTTATCTCTATTATATTACTCGTCCCAACCTGCTATAGATCGGAGTTGTCGTATTTGCCAATCAGTTCATCACAAGATTGAACTGGTGAGAATCCTGACACCAAAGCATTCGTTTTTCATTAATTTCTCGTGTTACAGGTTGCCAGTCAATATCTGCGATCTTTTCCTATATATTTTCCATTATTGCCATTTTATTTTCTTAACTAATTCGTACTTACTGCATGCCCGAGCAGCAGTCTTGTTTTTGAGGATGGATTCTGACTTTCCTAAAATCGTTCACAATTTCATCCGTGAAGGATATTCCTTCTTTTTCGAGTAATTCTTTCTTCCTGTCGCTGCCATAGAAGTACCCCCCAACCTTGCCATCGGACATCACTACTCTGTGACATGGCACTTTAATTGGGTTCGGATTCCTGCCAAGTATTCTCCCTACTTGCCTTGAGGCTAAAGGATTTCCAAGTGCTTTTGCGAGATCTCCGTAGGTGGATACCTTTCCTGCAGGTATTTTTAGCAAAAGATCATAAACATCCCTGTCTTTTATCGTATTTTGGCTTAGATTTTCATTATCATAATTCACATGTTTTTCACGACTTTTCCTCATATGCTATGATATCATGATAGCAGTATATAAAGCTATACAGTTCTGCTATCTTGATAGCATTAGCTATAAATACTCGTCTAAGAAAAGGATATTGTTGAAACATACTCTGATTATTAGAGGATTTGATGATCAAGTTCATGATCAGTTAGGAAAGATAGCGAATCAAAGAGGAGTTTCAATAAATTCAATAGTAAAAGATGCGGTGGACAAGTGGTTAAAAAAGCAGCAATCAGAAGTACCTAGAAAACATGATCTGATAATCTACTCAGATGATGACTCTATAATGCGGGTATTAAAGTCGATGGATAGGCTTGCCAAAGAAGGTAACTTGTTTGGAACTTTCTTTGGACCACCGCACAGTCATCCCTCTGAACTTCTAACCAAACTTAGTTGGTATGATGGTACAGTTGAGCCATATTACCATTCCTCTCAAAAATCTAAAGACGTACAGCAGAAAAATATTGTGAAGTATTGTAGTAAGGTGATAGAAAATATTGTTAAAAATGCTTCTAACAAGCAGGTATGCTGCTTGGATTTTCTGATGAACGACGTGAAAAAATCTTCTCTAAAAGAGACTCTCGAAATAGAGAAAGCTTATGATGATAACAGAATAGATGGGTTGATGTACTGTGCATACAAGACTGACAATTTATTAAATTCAGAAATAAATCATCTTGTACAACTATTCGAAATGCATGATCAAATCTTTGTATTAAACGAAGGTAAGGCATACAAACTTCATTTAACCAAAGAAAATGTTCACAAGTTACTGCTAAGTTAAAAGAAATACATGAAAAAGCGTCATATGTACACATAATACATCAAAATATACATCGAATCAGTTCAGAATCAGATGTATCCTCCTTAAATCATCTAAAATAGAAATTAAAAAGATGAATAAGAAACGAGCGGTAGGAAATTATTATTACCGCATTACAGGAACACAATTTCCGTTTAACAATACGCCATCATCAATCCTGCAGATTTCGTTTTCAATGGCTTTTGGAAGAGGAATATTAATACCGTCCATTATTATTGGAATCACCAAAAGGATCAATAATAGTGCCATCATACTACATTGCCAAATGCACAAATATAAGAATGTTATTCCACTTCTTCGTTATAGGATTCCGCCAGTTTATAGAGACAGATCAGTTATGCTGACGCATGGTATGACAAAGGTAATGCTCTTCGTTATTTAGGAAGATACGATGAAGCCATAACATTCTTTGACATGGCTATAAAGACAGATCCGTTATGCTGACGCATGGTATGACAAAGGTATTGCTCTTGCTAATTTGGGAAAACAAAAAAACGCAGATAGGTGTTTCGTCAAGGCAAGAGAGCTCGGTTTCAAATTCTAAGACGCATCCGTGTAGAAGTAACCCTGATAATAGCCTTAACTTAGACGTTTTGACCACGGGCCAGGTGTCATTAGCTGGCATCATGAGCCCTGTCCATATGAGTGCTCGGACAGTGTAAAATTCAAAGATCGTGCGCAATAACACTAGTAAGATCGGAAACGAATAACCATTATTAATCGCAGTTAATGGTTGATGTTACGGCCATAAAGTTGGCCCAAGGTAATCGTATCACTGTTGCCTATTAAACACCGTATGTTTGGGGGAAAAACATGACCAAACTCGCAATCGATGTTAGCATTGACATATTATATCTGTTATTTAGCGATAAATGATAAAATAATATAATCGTCATGGTTTAGGAGCCGGTAAAGCAGAAGAGAATTTAAAGTAGACAAGATTATTGTTGACGAACATTTGACGTCAAAGCAGATACATAACCTAGAGAAACTCACAAGATGTCTTTTCAACACACAAAATCATTAGTATATAATACTACAATAAATAGGATTACCAACTCTACGTTCTAGTTATAATCGATAAAAATATCTGCGTTACTAAAAGTATTTTTCTACTTAATAGATAAAGCAAGATTAGAACTAGGATCTTTCTAATGAATATATCAGAGTTTGAATATATCGACAATTTCTCCTAGATTGTTAGCAGTTGCTGTGAAGCATC
>JBAVTY010000073.1:0-2043 GCA_049696495.1 Candidatus Nitrosopolaris sp. | reverse complement strand
AACCACGTCTGGCCATTTTCACCGTTTGAGAATTGTAGAACATTTGCTATCCCGCATGTCTTACTGCTTGGAGGACAATCACCCCATAATCTATTCTGGGTTGGAATCCAATATTCGTACAAAGCATTGGCTACAGGATCAAATCTTGCTATCTTGTTACCCTGATGCTCATTGAACCATATCGCTTCTTTTTCCATCCAGTATGGGAGAGTATACGCATCCTCTGGAAGGCTGCTTGATTCATTTAGACCGTATATCTTTGGAGAGGCATTAGATGTTGCAAACATTGTTACATTGTGGCTTTTGGTATCTAACGTATAAAATATGCTGGTTCCATGGTCAGTTGCCCATAAATTACCATTATTGTCCTCTGCAAGACCTACAGGAAGGCTTAATTGTTCCGGCAAAACAAAAGTATCAAAAGTTCTAGAAGTTATATTATAGCGTAAAATCTCTCCTTCCGATGCAAAAGCCGACAGAGAGATCCATATTACGTCCTTTTTATTGTCAACTGCTAGAGAACCAGTACTAATCTGTTTGGGATCGATACCTTTGAAGCTACCTACAGGCATTGGAATCTTTCTTATTCCATCTGAAGTATTATTCTTCATCTGAGTGACGTTTCCGAACCATAACACAGGTGAATGTATACCCACGAAATACACATTTCCTTTTGAATCAAAGTCTAAAGATACAGGTGAAATAGTTCCAAATGCTGATGATCTTTCGGGAATTTTGTACATATCAAAACCAAAAGCTTTACTATACCTCCATATCGTGTTTTGTTTCTCATCCGTAAACCATATACTATCTCCATTTGGGTTAACTTTAACAGACCACACATTCGAATAGTCCATAGGGTTTTTGCGCACATGCCAGACAGGGATGCTTATCTCTTTATCAAATTTTTTTGTAATTAGATTATAATCTCCAAGTGTACCTTGCTTTGTAGATACATACCATACTTTTCCGGCTTTACTATCAACTGCTATTCCTAAAGGCATTTCGCAAGTATGTGGTAGTCTATACTCCATTATGTAATTATTAGAATTTGGGATTGAATTAAGGCCGCAAAATTGATTCTTAAATTGCTCAATGGAAGGATTGTTTGAGTTTGCTATAGATTGTATACCAGATTTTATAGCTAAACTATTATTGCTGGGAGATCTGATCAACGTAGGTATAGTGACAGCCATTACAATAAGTGAAATGGCAATGACTCCATAAACTAAAGCCTTTTTAGAATTGATCATATCTAACGATCCCCTTGAGCTAAATATTCAAAGTTCTCATCGAGATCTTCAACCACTGAAATTATTCTAGTAAATAAATATAGGAAGATATTCGTCATGTCGATATGCATATATCCATAACGAATATCAGTTGGTGTTGTTTTTGTTGACATTGTCGCTCACACTGATTTAGGTAGTACCAATATTTGGCCAACCATGTTTGGCAGATGTAGACTACACCAGAAGTTTATGGTCCCTGGATTGGTTGCTATGAAAGATACAGTGTGGATTTGTCCTCTATGAAGAGCAAAAGTCCCTACTCCATCAACGGTTATGATGTGATGTACACCTAAAACTCCTATGAAGTGGAGTGTGACCTTGTCGCCTTGGTTAACGATTATTTGATCTGGAGCAAACGTAAACGATCTAAAGTCCCATGCTCCTACTTTATTGGGTAGTACTATTCTGAATCCTCCTCCAGTTGGAATAGTCGAATTTGCCGGTGGGACCTCTGCTGGGTGCAATGGTGTATTCTGTGCACTTAAGGGATTTACTTTTGCAGCATGTAAGCTTGTTGCCCCATCAAGGTGTACTGTATTTATCCAGAATTCCTTGTTAGTCGTTTGACTTGGATTGACTATTACAGGATTGCTTGCAGATCCTGCTGTTGATCCGATAGTCTGGGCTAGTGCGTACTGTGACATTTGTGTTCCAAGAATCATAGCAGCAGATGCAACTACTGCCATAATAGCTGCAGCTGCTATGATTGATGAAGGTTTCTTTATTGGTTTTGTTATTGTTTTTTTGTTGT
>JBAVTY010000072.1:0-4650 GCA_049696495.1 Candidatus Nitrosopolaris sp. | reverse complement strand
TGTTAGTGGCTCGTCCGCTTCATTGAGGACCATTAAGAGAATAAATGAATTTGAAAGTTGTGCACCTTGAATCATTTCATAATTCTTTACTATCGAACTCCAAAGCTTTGAAGTTGAAGCAGAGATTATCATATGAAGAGAATGCTGATAGAAATGCCGCTTTCAATATTGCCTATCGGGCTTTAGGATATATTTCTAAAGTAGGGGTAACCGTGAAACATGCCCAAATTAAAGTTAAGAACTTTTGCTATCGTAGACAGGAACGCAATGATGACAAAAGAAGCCACCTATTTTAAGAGGTGGTAGTTCACTTGACTAATTCAAGACCGACATGAGTTCCTAATCTAACATTGTGTTTCATAGAAAATCCTGCTACAGTTTCTAATACATAGAGTGAGTCTTTTTCTGGAAAATATGTTGGACATACAAGTTTAGAGTTAGCCGGAGGACAAGGCTTCAGACTATGTTCGATATGCGCGACCGTGCCATTACTATCTAACCAAATAATATCGATAGGAAATTTCATGCCCTTCATCCAAAATCCATATCTATCTGGTTGCTGAAAAACAAAAAGCATTCCCTGGTTTTCTGTCAAGTTATTTTTGATGTCTAATCCCTTTGTCGTTTGTTCATCTGTTATGGCTATATCAGTCATCACATCAAAGCCATTTACTGTGACTTTGGCATGAAGATAGATATTGTCACCTGGAAAAACGCAAATCAGTCAAAAATATCATAAAGTGATTGTGTTGCTAATTTTAGCGTGCTTATAGATTTGACCTGCTTCCGACTGACCACCTCTCAATGACCCAGGGTCCCTATTAGAAGATCATTAGAAGATCAACAGAATAAGACAATCAGTCTGTCCCAAACGAAGAAGAATCTATCTGTTGAGTAAGATATTGAATGTCCACGCTGCAATGACGTTATGACTCTACGCTCCGAATTTAATCGCATAGGCTACATTTGTTATTGTTATCTAATGCTTTATCATAATATTCAATAGCTCCAGTATGGTTTCCTAAATCGTGAAGAGCTGCAGCTTTGTTATCTAATGCAGCTTCATACTTTGGATTTATCGCCAGTGCTTTATCATCTGGTACCTACCAGATGATGTTTTGATAAGGTAAAGTAAAATACGTTCCATATGCTTTCTTCATTCCTGCAAAACATTCCTTGGCCAGAAAAATGTAATAATCTTGCTGTGGCTTGCCTAATTTACTTAATTTCTTAGTAGCCAATTTCTTAACAAGAGTATTGATACCTTATATCTTGATACTCATAATTGGCAGTGTAACGGATAGAAATAATTCAAATTCGTTAATAGGTAAGATGATCTCCTGTAATAGCAAATACTAGCGAGCATGAGAATTGTTTCGATCTGATGGAAGTTTTTCTCCCAATGACGAATGATCGTCTTCTAACTGGGAGGTTAGCAAGGTAGTACTGCTAAACTGCACAAGTACGTTATTGTTCCACGATACTGTGTGGATATGTCCCGTATCAAGTGGAAAGGTTGCAACACCTTCGACAGGTATCACATGACATTGTACACCTAAGAAATGAAGAGTGACGGTGTCGCGTTGATTAACGACTATTTGATCTGGAACAAAGGTAAATGATCTCATATCTCAAGCTCCTACTTTGTTGGGTGGTCTTAACACAAGCCCTGGTCCAACAGGCAGCGTAGTATTTGGAAACTTCTCGGCTGGATGCGATGGAATATTCTGGCTGCAATTACCACATGCTACGCTTATCCAGAAAGTCTTGTTAGTTGATTGGCTTGGGGTTACATAGAGCAAAGCGTACGCGTGTACGAGTGCTGTCCGTATGACCTTACGATCGTTTACGTTTACTGCATGATATCGATAGAACATCTCATAAGGTTTGCTAAAGTTCATTCCATCGCCGTCCTCTACTCATATATATGGTTTTTTAGGTAGCTATGCTTTATTGTTATCTAACTTGGATTGCTTGAGTAAACCAGTCAGGTAAGATGTTCTTATTCTTCTTGACAAAGTATCCAAATGCAGAGTCTAACACATACGTCTTTGCCCAATCTTCTTTTGACCTTATAGATCTGCCATATCCTTGTATCAACTTCAATGCAGTTTGCCAATAATACCATTCTTCATCAATCCTTCGTTTTTCATTTGTCCATCTATCTCCTTTATTTGGATAAGGTACTTTGGTTATAATCTGAAATCTTGATAAATCATCTTTTAAATCAAGGCCTGTATGTAATGATGGTGAAATAAGAACCGTTGGTTTTGTACTATTAACATGTTCTGCTATAACTTCGTCCCTTTGTATCTCCGGGTCTGTCACCAAAAGCCTGCGTTTATTTGTTTGTGAAATATTTTCTTTGATAAAATTTAGTTGTTCATATGAGGTAGTATGAATTACTCCTTTATGATTTCTGTATAAGGTCATTAAATTATCAATGACCATCGCAATATTTGTCTTTACTTCTTGTAGCTGGAGATTATTGAAATTTAGATAAGCTATATTCAAAGGATAGATGGGTCTATTCTGTAATGGAAAATCCGACTCAACACGTATAAATTTCACTTCGTCATGTGCAAGACCTAAACTTCTACAATATGCTTTGGGATCCAGAATTGTAGCACTCATCATTAAGGTTTTGGTACATTTTTCGAATACATCTTTGGAATATCCTGAAGTATCGAGAGGCTTTAATTCAACCTTTATAACTTCATAGTCTTCCTTCTTTATTTCAGACACAATCCACTTTTTGGGATTTGAAAGAATATTGTTTATTACCCGTGTAAGTCTTTCTGTGTCTCTTATTACTTCAACTGCAAGTTCTTCACCAAGAGACCAAGATCCTCTAATGAAATGTTCATCATACTTTTCTGCAATTTCTTCGTCACTTTCAAATATCTCTGAAGCTCCCACTATCCTTTTCTTATTGGAGGAATCTTTCTTAGTTGTCCAGTCATATTTCAGTTTTCTGGATATTGATAATGATTCAACCATGGATTTATTTCCTGTCAAAGCAAGCATCTTTGTCTCAAGGCCGATAAGAAAATCAATCCACTTTTCTATATCATCATATCCATAATCAACCATTTTTAAATTAGGAATATATTGTTTCCATCTTGTTTTTGAGATAGGTAATCCTCTAAATCTTACGATCTCTGTTTCTAATAGGTGTGCTTCATCTAATATCAATAGCTCTCTTGAAGGAAGGACTTTTTTGTTTGGTAAAAGTGCTAAAAAAATAGAATAATTTAATATAGAATGACTTGAAATTAATGCGATGTTTAACTGATGAAAGTATTCGCATGGCATCCATTCTTTTCGTTGGTCTTTTAAATTTTTGAGATGCAACCATTGGGAATATTCTTTTTGATAGTGATTCTTGGTGTCATAATCAATGAGTACTTTTTCCTCTCTAGTCCCCTTGTTGCTTATTTTATAATCTTTTAGAAACGTTCTATACTTACAGTCCGTATCTTTGAAGGATTCATTAGTCATACATGGTCCATATTCTACTCTTGTATGGTAGCATTCATTTACGCTGTTTGAAACGCACAATCCACATCTGTAAGTGCCGTTTCTAATAAAATCGTCTTTTACTGCACAAGCGAAATTGTTCTTTCCTTTTGCCACTTTGAGAAAGGGAAAATCCCTTGCGTACTGGGTCTGTAGATCCTTAGTTGATGTACATATGTAACTTGAACCCAAAGTCAGTGCAACAGCTATTGCAATAGGGCTCTTCCCAAAACCAGTAGGGGCTTCTAATAATATGTATTTATAATCCGAAGCAAAGGCAGCACCTATTTCATTTAAAACATAATATTGTCTTTCACGTTTAGATGGAAATGGAAAGTTTTTGATAAAGTCATCCACTGAAGTTGTCCTGGCCGTAGTTTGTCGGTTATCATTCAATCGTGATTGCCTATTACTTCTATCTCAGGGCCTACATAAAGACCTGGCGTCTAAGATATCTTCTTACTGCGTATGTCAAATTCTCTTCTGTTACATAGTTATGGTTTGCACATACATCCTTCTTCAGATTTCTTTTTATTCTTGTTTCTACCGGGTTTAGATTTGGAGAACGCTTTAGCAGAAATATTACAGTCAACCAGAAATTACAATTTTCTTGTGTTTTACCTCTGCTAGGACTAGATGCAGTGGAAAAGTGGTATCTTTCTATAAATGCGAGCAGTATAAGGCTTGTATTGTAGTTTGTTATAAACTTGGAATTTTATGTTAATTTTTTCATAAAAGCCTTGGCAAGGAGATTCCCGGTTTAAGTATAATCAGTGGTAGTTGATATCAAATAACGATTTAGTGTTTTTCAAAAACTACTTGAAACCATAATCAAATTTGTAAATACAGGGATATTGTTTGGATTGGAATTTCTCACCGATATCTGAAACGAGTCATTATTACGTGTTGTATGTACAATAATGATTCCATCTATATGGTTTCTTTCTTGGGAGTCAGCAGCGTTATCAAGAAGCTCTTTGACGGTGGATGAGTCAACTACCACCGATTAAAATCGGTGGCTTGTAAGTAGATATTAAAGTCTCTCCTACAATAGGCTGTTTGACAGCAGCCCTCGGCCAGGCTTTTACAGCAATATTTATTGCTGCAACATAATCTGCCATTTCCATATAT
>JBAVTY010000071.1:0-2013 GCA_049696495.1 Candidatus Nitrosopolaris sp. | reverse complement strand
AAAAAAAGATCGGATTTATTTGCGACCAGGCCCTCTGTTCTATTATCTTTTCTATACTAAAGGACATTTGGTATTGCCAATTTAATAGCCCTGCGTCTTAATATTATCGCCAATCCAATGGATAGAATTGAGAGTGCCGTAGCAGTGAGGAATATAAGGTTGTACGATTCGGCAGAGGGGAAGTATTGTGCTATCCCATTTACCCTCAGTATAGATTGATTAGATTGCATATACATTCCTGCAAGTGCTGGACCTACTGCCGCTCCTATAATTCTCATAAGCATGCTCGTACCAAGTGATATTCCCATGAACTGCCTTGGAGTAGAGAGTATGGTCACATTCATTGCTCCAACATTTGTTAAAGATAAACCAGTAGAAAGAATTGCTAGGTTTGTTGATATTGATAAAGGGGTTGAATGGAACATAAAGAGGCCGAAGAATCCAGCTGAAGTAATGGATGCACCAGCTATGACTGGCTTCATTGATCCTAGTTTCGAGATAATAAAACCAGATGTCGGTCCAAATACCAAGAGTATAAGCGCAAATGGCAATTGTATGTTACCAGTATTAACAGCATCTTCACCAAATCCAAGTGGTGGAGGATTCCTTACCAGAATCGGTATTGTCTGAAATACGATAAACATAGAAAATCCTACTATCATTATTATCAAATTTGCTGGCAGGATGGTTTTATGCAATACTAATCTAAAATCAACTAATGGATTTGTTGATCGCTTTTCTACCAATATAAAGAGTGCTAGTGAGATAATCCCTATAACAAGAAAGATGATAGTCCGTAGCGAACTCGTTGATGTTCCCCCACTATCGCCTGTTTCTAAGTAGGTAAGAATTAGTAGAAATGAAGTGACAGCAGCAGCCAATGTTATTGCGCCTTTAATGTCAATAACGCTGCGGCGTTTGGCTTTATTACCTCTGTTGTTGTCAGTCTTCTCATTGTCTTTGGATTCAAATCTTTTTTCTTCCGTTTCTACAAACATTTGACCTTGTTGTTGCTGTTCCTGCTGTCTTTCTTTTTCTACTTCTTGTTCTTCAGTTACATGAATAAACCGCGATACAACAATTAATAGACCAATTGCAATCGGGATTATCGTAAAAAACGTGGCTTGCCATCCGTAATTCTTAATTATGGCTCCTCCAACTGATAGACCTATCACGGCCCCAGATGCAAACATAGAACTGATTACTCCTTGACCAATCGATAATTTCTCTCTTGGAAAGTTATCTCTTATGATACTAAATGCAATTGGAAACATAGCCATTCCAATCCCTTGAATGGCTCTAGCCAACACCAGAAAGTAAATATTAATAGCAAACCCTGCAATTGAAACCCCTATTGCGTAGATTATCATAATGAAAAGCAATATCCTCTTTTTCCCATAGATGTCAGATAACTTCCCTGCAATTGGAGTCATTACGGCACCTGTGATTAAGTATGCAGTCAGTATCCAAGATGACATACTATAAGAGACATGAAACTGCTTGATAAGATCAGGAATGGCGGGAATAAGCATAGTTTCTGCGTACATGACCATCGTAGCAAGACAGCTAAGGATCACAAGTATCTTCCATGCAGAAGCTGGGATTTTTACAGAATAATTCGGCGATGACGGTGATTGTCCAGCTGTATTATTATTAGATTTATTTTGATTTGGCTGCGAATCCACTATTTAGAACCTCGCTTTTTGTTTTTTCCTCGTTGAATAGTGCTAGCAGTAGTCATTAAGCGGTTCTGCGATATTTTTTCCAGGACATCTAGCATAATCTTGCTCTCAGGAATATCTCGTATTGAAGATTTTCTAACTTGCGTTGAACAATCAACCAATGAATTCCATGCAGCATCAGCTTTGGTAGTAAGAGATATTCTGTTTATTCGTCTATCTTCACTATATATTTTCCTTGTGACGAACCCTTCCTTCTCCATTTTATCTGGATTGATTATTGTGGGCAAATATTGGGCTGACGAATTATGTTTATCTCTTTGACTGATATCTT
>JBAVTY010000070.1:0-4748 GCA_049696495.1 Candidatus Nitrosopolaris sp. | reverse complement strand
CTACCGGATTATTGCCATTTCCATAAGCTTGATCGCTTACCGGAGCACCATTAGCTGGTAGCCTACCGGATTATTGCCATTTCCATAAGCTTGATCGCTTACCGGAGCACCATTAGCTTGATAGCCTACCGGATTATTGCCATTTCCATAAGCTTGATAGCCTCCAATACTCGTTGGCATACCTTCAATACTTTTGTGGCTGTGATGGTGTATTCTTGCAGCATATACCGAAGCCGTCAGCGTGGTTGATGTTAATAGGGTTAGTGCTACTGTAGCTGCTGCTATTGCGACATAAATAGTCGACTTTCTTGTGGTTCTATACATGTGTTCATCTCTGTAATGATATCCTTTATACGGGCTTGGTTAAACTTCTTTATGACTAAGTTTTATCTATTCTCTATCGGATTTTTCGTGAATAACTCTAATATGAGATGACTTAAGGGGATTAGGACTACATTCAGATCTAGGTAATTTTATTATCATGGCGTATCAGCTGTGCTGAGCTATTTTTACAGTGCTGGTATGCGACGCTTTACTGATTATTAAACGATGCAGCTTAATTAAATCTATTATTACCAAGACATGGTAACATTATTCAACAGGCCTGAGACAGACGTGGAATGTCAAGAGCTTATAAAGAAAAACAACTTACTATGGTATTTCTACTACATGCAACTCTGTGGAGAGGTTTAAACAAGCCAGCTGTCACCTATTCAAATCTCTTCCAAGTATCTTATATTATATATCTATAATATCCAGAGGTAATAGCGAGGTATCTTCAGACCTATGTAATCTGACATGATCTGCGGAAGCGTCGTCCTAGTATCAAAAAGCAAAACGGTTTGTATAAGCTTTAAGAACCATATTAAAAAAATGATATATTTTCTGTGTCAGCCTAGCTTTTGAGCTATATTTTCTAACTTTGAGGTTGACTATATTGAACTATATTTGAAACTATCTTTTTTGACTGTTTTTAGTTATATCTGTATTACCTGCATGTTGCTAACCAGCTGACATGGCTGATCGGACGTATTACTCGTTTTTAATTTAGTACATTCGTCGAATATATGAAGGCATATAAATAATATAAAGACCATAATGGCTTTGTAGAAACCATCGATTATTATAGTAAGGTTGGTTATTCGGTGGGTATTGTAGGGCTATACATCTGAATGATAATTCTCTGTTCTGTGTTCTTACCAATCTTGATGTAATATGTTCTCCAAAGCGTTTTATCACTGAGATTATGGTTTCATTCTTGTTTCGTTGACCATACAATAGTTTGGAATAGTCACGTTTCATTTGTTTCCTGTATCTTCCATGTGTCTTCCATATTGGGACATTTTCATATCGAATTGGTATTATGCTGATACTGACGCTAAAAAATCATGAAATGGATGTTCTATGCACAAGTGCTGAAATACTTCGCAGCAATTGCTAACAATATAGGAGGAATTGTCTGAAGTATGTAATTTTGATTACAAAGATTATACACATAATCTTACTTTTCTTAGTAATGAGGATTCTACATTTGACGGCGCAGGTGAAAGCACTGGATTATTTGTATTTCATCTAGCCATAGAGACTATAGAAAATCAAATAAAGAATGAAAGATAGCCAAATCAAATTTTGGAACTGTGGACGACGTAGGAAAATTCTATCCAGAATATGTATGGTCTTTTGTAATGAAGCCGAACGATTATCGCCACGAAAACAAAAAAGTTAACGATGTCGGTTTTTTCTTAACAGGGTGTTTATGGCTTTTTTTCTTCGGCTATGAAATCAGGTAATATGACTTCTGTTAGCAGCACGATGAATAAAACAGCTGGTAATGTGTCAAAAGCAGGTGGCGCATCAGCTGGTTATTATTTACAGATGTAGAGGAGTTAACGCGATAATTAGTATTGATTCTCGCCTCCCGAAATTATAGGAATTGCTAAAACCTTTAAAGCTTAATGAAATCGTATACCGTCATCAATGATTCATATCAGCTAAATGGGTAATCCTTTTACACACAGCAAGTTCCCGTAGTTGTCTTCAAGACTGGTATAGTGGTGGTGGTAGCCGTAGCCACCATAGCCTGAGAGTGTATCTCGTCTTCGATCTTTATGTATAGGATCATCATTTCTTTCCAAGCAGTATGTCTCTTGCTAATCCATATTCATAATTGTTTAGCAAATTAGTATGACAATCATTGCTGTGTCCGAGACTATGAAAATATCCCCGAGATTCAACACTTGATACAGATACTACTCCATCATTGGGTTGGGGAAGACTATTGTATCCTGCCTCCATTGTCAGGAATGAAGACAACTGACAGTTTCCTAAGCTAGGATTCCAGTTTCCAGCAATAGTGTAGTATTTGGTATATGGATTCATTTTTACCAGAGTAGCAGCTCCTCCAGGTTTCAAATCATTTACAGCTGGTGTGCATATATTGTTTAATAGAGCTAAAGGTGAACCTGCGTTGCCAATCATTATAAGATTGGCGACATCATGTGTACCGTTAGCTAAGTATACTCTTGTATCAAGTCCCCCCTTACTATCGCCGACTATATCAACCTGGTTCTGTCCTGTTTGGCTTTTAATTTCTGCAATTTTTTGTGACAATTCTTTTGCATGGGCAGCAGCAGATCCGCATTTGTCATCCGATTGCTGAAAAGTGATAGGAAATGCAGTGATACTATCTTTTTTGAGCAAATCTTGCCATTTATTCCACGCCGCTGCATCTGATAAATAACCGTGTATCAAAAGTAATGGAAGCGCTTTTTTTGGTGCAGCAGATCCTATTACAGTTCCATTTGTACTAGATTGTTGACCATACGTTATCGCCATCATAGAAATAAATGACCCACTACCAATACTGGTTACAATCATCACTATTACCACTGAAGCAATTGCGGATACAATCCAATTAGTTATCATTTTAAGATTATGGATCCGAAAGAGTTAATAGCATTTCACAGAGTAGATGGATAGAAGCAGGCACAGTTCACTTTAAATTCTGGAGCAGCAGATCAGTAACTTAGCGAAAGGAGCTCATCAATTGCACCATTCTCACTTTGCTTTGAATTAATTGAGGAGTACATTGACCAAGCGGCCTATGTGTATTTGAATAAGAACCTGATAACACCATTGCGAAGTTGGAGGTTTATAGCCGAGGTTGCAGCAACCAAGATTGAACCGTTAACCCACGGCATTAAAGTTACCGAGTTTTTCAGGCAAACACTTGAGAAAAATTGACCACTCATACACACCTACGGTTGGCTAGTCATACATACATGGCAACCCATTATTGTTATACTATCAATAACGCGGCACCGACTGACGGTTTATACCCGATATCGCCAGCATAGTGCGCGACAACTTCCCATATACCTGTCTCTCCTGTAGGTGCGGTAAATGTCGAAGGAATAATGGCGTCTCGGGCAGGAATCTAACCTCCTACTCCCCGCGCGCTGAAGAGTACAAATCAATGCGAGACGTATATTTTTAGCTCGTTTCGTCTTATAAACTATGGTTTACGAGGAAGTGAAGATTGTTGTTGTTATTGCTAGCCCTCAAAGCCCTTAATTTTCGTATTCTAGCAATGATTTTATCTCTATTTTGCAGACGGCGTTCCCTTTGATTGAAAGAGACTGTCTGAAAGCTTAACTTCCTTGCAAATCAATCATGACGAAAGAATATTTCATGGACTGTATAATGAGGACGACTAATGGCTACATACATATGTCAGGAATGCGAACAAAAGTTTTTCAGTTGGAAGGAGTTTGACAGCCATACAAGTAGGCATATACAAACTCATCTAGACAAGTTGAAGACGAAAATCCCTGAAAAGAAAACACCGTTGGCATCGATTACTAATATTCCAGAAGCTATGAACCGAGATCTATACAAAGTCTTTGAAAAATATAATTTAGGTAGCAAAACAATGTTATGTTTGTGGAGGAATGGTCAGCTCAACTATGCAGCGCGCGAACCGACCCGTGAACAGGAACTGCGAGCTAGATTGAACGAGTGGTTACACGAATGACGATATACTATTGATAATCAAATTTGACGAGAACGAAACGTGCGCACACGGTATTACTTTCCAACTACATATCAAAGGTACAGCTGTTGTTTACCAACCATGTTGCTAACCATAATGTATTTACCATCAATCTATCAGAATGATTACGACGTCAGAAATAAGAACATCAAGCTATTTTGATTTCGACGGGATGACTTTTCTTTTTTCATGATAATTTTGTCAGGAATAAATTGTAGTGGTCCAGTCACTCGTTCAGGGTTTGTTATAAATACAATTGCTGCTGTTCATACGCTAGGTCGTTTCATCCTTTTCTGTCTTAGTCTTAACGCTATAGGAATTCCAAACTAATGTAGCCGTGATTTGACTTTTTCAGTTAGAGCTTTCAGCGCTATAGGCTTTCTAATAAAACAATCAGCTTCTTCCAAACCCGGAAATAATTCCTTAAACTGATTATCATATTCCTCAAAAGCAGTAATAAAACATACCTTCACATGATTGTCTAAATGACGCGAGAGAATCTCTTGATATAACTTTAAGCCATTCATTCTTGGCATGTTTATGTCCAGTAGCAACAAATCGTATGCTCCAGTTTTGTAACTAGATAAAGCCAATAAAGGATCATTAAGTATATCTACGAAAAAACCATCACGTTCTAAACTTAATTTATACAAGTTTGCTATATCCATCTCATCATCCACTATCAGGATTCTTTTCT
>JBAVTY010000069.1:0-1689 GCA_049696495.1 Candidatus Nitrosopolaris sp. | reverse complement strand
CTCCTACTTGCCATTAGACTATGTGAAAAAAAGCCTCAATATCTAGAAGGATTTGCTAACATTCTAATGTGCCGTTCTTAAAAAGGAAAGAACGATTTAATGATTATGGATTTTGTAGCTGGAGGATTCAAGGTCCGCTGTTTATATTGCAAGACATTTAACATTGTTTATCCACAAGACCCGGAATATAATCATCCGTTGCTGCAAAAGATGGTATTTTATCAATGTTCAAATGCATTGCTTGTAGACAGTGGACAAAATATTTTTGGGATAAAAATCATAATCGAGTATAGGTGTTATAGACCATATTTAAATTCGAAAACTATTCTTATTGTGTCCATAAGATGGGTCTAAGTTCTGGAGACAGTTTTCTACAAATAACGTAAATCAAGTCAAAAAGTTTTAGACAAAAAAAGGTAACATTGATAATCCTTGTCTGCTATTGTTGTTAGTCAATTCTACCTCGGATCTCAGAATTATGTACTGTATGAACCACAAGGTAGACTGCTTTAATGCACCCGCTGCCATATTTATGACATCGTATCACACCATAATAAATATGAGCTCACTGATCGAAATATAGAATGGAATATCATTATTTACATTACTAAATTCGCTAATCTTCTTTAAAAGAAAACGCATAGATTTAGCAGAAACTCATCGGATAGTCCTAACAATAAAAATAATTAGTGATACAAACAGAATGGCCAATACTAAAAAGAATACGCCTTTTGACATCATCGTAGATACAAGCAGGAATCTAAATAAAGATATAAAATTATTCTGCAAATATTTGCCTATTTCCAAGCCTTTCGATGATTCAATCTCTTTTAAGTACGTCCGTGAATAGCAGCCGATAATAATATCGGATCTGTTACAGTAAGTAATATTATCAATGAATGGAAAAAGCAGTCGAGCATTTAGAATACAAGAGCTTTAGAAAACTAGCAATATCCTTTAAAGGCCAAAGGCTGCTACGACTGGTATAACCTCGAGGTCGGCAAAAACGGAATTGTTCTACTAACACAGAGCAACGCTTAGTTTACTTCAGCAGTAAGAAAAGTTCAGCTATGATGCATCTTTATATTCTAGCCTACCTAAACAAGTAAAAGAAAGTACTTATGAGATCCGACTTTTCGTCTATTGACTATCCATCTAGACCTCACTCAATTTTACCTAATAAATTATTCCGTGAATTCATGCGTGACCCCATCAAGACATTGACCGATATTGCAAATACCTATGGAAATATTTGTCATTTTAAATTCGGAAGACAACATATCTACTTGAGGGTGGGGCATTATTTAGCTCTCCATTTTTAAATTAATTTTCTGTTTTGATTAGCTTCCTAGCATGTGTTTTATTGCTTTTGGTTGTTTGTTACCTGTTATGTAATTGTAGTAAACCATGATTTGATAGATCAATACCGACAGTAGTACTATTGTAGCTGCTTTCTGGTATCCTCTCACAGGTAAAGGATCTATTTTGAAGACGTCTTTGATATGCTCTATTAACGGCTCTACAGATATGCTTCTCCAAGAATAAATTGCCTGTCCTAATTCTGAATCATAGAAATTTATCAATTGCAATCTATCACTTGAAGTATGATTGTATATTTCTGATACAGGGCATACTAGTTCAAACCCCTTATCTGTGCTGAATTTATACAGTTTATGGTCGTCATATCCT
>JBAVTY010000068.1:0-10678 GCA_049696495.1 Candidatus Nitrosopolaris sp. | reverse complement strand
GGTATCCCTAATTGTCCGTTTAAGGTAGGTGATACCTTGATAATAACATATAAACAGGGAACTGCCCCTGTTGAGAAATATCAATTAAAAAGATAGTGAAGCAGAAAAAATCACTTCACTATTACTTCTCCCAACATTGTTGGATGGAGAGTGCAATAGTATTGTATAGTTCCAGCTGTAGCAAATGTGTGAGTAAACGTTTTTCCAGGGGCAAGAATGCCTGAATCAAATCCATTAGGGGGTGAATTACCGGATGGATTTCCTTGAGTCACTGTGTGTGCTGTGTTATCGTTATTTGTCCACGTGACAGTTGTTCCTTTAGGGACGTTTATCGGTGAAGGGTTGTAAGGTTCTGTCATGCTAGGATTTGATGCACCTTTAACTATTGAAACTAAAGTTGTTTTGGATTGCCCCAAAGCGTTAGGTGGAAGAGCCACAATGAGAAATGTCAGCGCGATTGCTAAAACAACACTAATTGAGATAGTGCTGAAATTAAGATTCAGTTTTTTTAGCATGCAATAATATAGGATAATAAATTAGATAAATCTAGCTATCCAGAACTTTTTAGAATCATACTAACAAACATGATTTTTTTATGCGTATATATAGGATCTAGACGAAATCTCTCGAGTGTTTGCGATTCGTTTTAGTACCGACGGTTTTTTTCATCACTTATCTAGATTGCATTGCTGCAGAACCCAGCTCCATATCGCCTCGCGAACTGAAATCAGGTTCGGTTAATTTTTTCATACTTTTTTCATATTTTCTAACTATTAGATAAATCGAATAATTAGATTTATATATGAAATGTTAGAGTATAACATTGGATTGCTTTATAGTATAGAGGTTCTGGAGAATCTATGACTTCTGCAGATACATATAAAATACAGAATAAAACCTCAACATGCAATCATGACGATGTAGATTTTTATCAAGTAAGTCAGACAACTCTCTATTGTACTGCTGAGAGCAAGAACAGCCCTAAGGAAATTCCATCACAGATACATCTCGAATTATGTGATACGTGCTATTGGTGTGCAACTTTTCTTATTAACACAACTCCTGTCAAATGCCCTTATTGTAATAGTATTAAATTAGATTCGATACCTGTATCTCATAATGAAATATGCAAATTCAAATATGATCCAACCAGAGGTGTAACGATGGAATTCTCTACGAGAGAAGGTACAGCGAGACCTATGTACATACCTACTGATAAGTGTAGTTCATATGAATAGTGCTGTTATCGCTTTCTTGTTAATTGCTAGTATTTTTGGTATTTTATTGAGCCCAATGCCAACATTTGCTGTCATTTCCGCTGCGACAATGAATAAGCCTACGAGTGGAGGAAGCCTTAACGTTGTATTGCAACCATCACCGGATCCAATCGTTAAAGGTACACAAACAAATCTTAAAGTGAGTTTCGACCAGAAGGGGACAAGTACGGTACAGGCTCATATTGATTATGACGTTACAATCTCTAAGGCTGGCAAACAGCTATTTAACGCAGTTACCCTAGCTGGACAACCGGGTCCATCACTCCACACTTCAGACGGTATAATAACAATACCCTATACGTTCCAAGAACCAGGTATCTATTCTATCAAGGTATCAGTGTTTGGAATTCTGTTCAATCCAATTAATCCTGAATTTGCGCAGTTTCAGGTTAATATAACGTAAATTGATATTTTATACCAAAAATGGTCATGGAAATTAATAAAAGAAACAAGAAATACACCTTGTTGTCGTAGTCTTTCTATTGTCTCGACTAGTGCAGCGTACACAATCCCATTAGCTACTGCGACGATTCTATTGGAGGTCACCAAACTAAAGTTTGGAAGAGGGTATTACGGTATCATTCGCGACTCATAGCATATAGCTAATGTCAGATGAGTTTGTTGGATAAGAAAAGATGGTTTGTTTTAAATCTCCAGCTTTGAGTCGTGATCGTATAGCTATGGCGAATATATTAATTACTTCTTCAGCATGCGGGCCGAATATGTGAGCACCCAAGATACGATTGGTATCGTCTTCAATCAACACCTTAAATCCTGAATATTTTTCACCTATGCATCTAGAAGAATACCACGCAGCTGTGCTGGCTTTATTAATTCTCATTGAGCTCCAAGGTTGATCATATTCTCTTCGCCTGGAATGTTCAGCTTTGCCGGCTGCGCTCCTGTTGCTAAGAGTATATGACTTCCATTTAGCGTACGAGTATCGTCTAGCTTAAGGTTTTTTTCGCCAATGAATCTTGCCCTTCCATGATATGCAACAATTCCAGCCTTGGAGAATTGTTCTTCCCTCTCTTTTGGTACTGGTTCGGTGAAAGATCGCTTGAAGTGCATCAAATCATGCCAGTTTATCTTGACCTCATCCATATTGATAATACCTCTGCCTTCCATACGTCTGTTCAGATCTATTACTTCAGCCGCATCTACAAGCACCTTCTTGGGATCACAACCACGAACTGCACATGTACCTCCAAACGGCCTGGAATCTATTACTGCAACACTCCATCCTGCAGAGCGGCATTTCCAAGCGGCTGTCGATGCTGCTACTCCTGTACCAATTACTATAAGATCAAAGGTGTTTGTGTGAGACATAGACATCAATACACTATGATAAGTAATATAAGTTGTTTTTATGCATTAATTTTGCCTCCAAATAATACTGATATCTCTTTTCGTTGTGTAGTTCTGACGATGGTCTTGATCAACGCATTAATCCCATGAGATTTAGCGTGATAATAACAAATAAAATTCGGATTATAACTTCCTTGCATGAATATTGTAGGATAGATTTATTGAAATCCCTCATTATATGAGATGATGACATGAACTCTTGTACAAGACGTGAAACGACACCTCAACACAGATCCAATAGGTATTAATATTCACCAGCTAACGCGGGTTGCGGCGGTAACAGTGTTCGTGGGTTAGGGGATCGCCAGCCATAAATTCTCTTTTTTTTGACAAGCGAACTTGGACGGTGTTATTAATAGCTCTTCGGTATACCACATCCCACCACGCTCACAAATCCCTCAACAAGCTCAATAAGAGAGTGTCCCATTTATACACATATATCATAATATAGTTGCACCAATGAATTCAATCCAATGGAATTGAGGCCTGTTTGCCACCAATTCTATTGGTTAAATGTAGACGCGGACAGCACGGTTACGCCCCACAAGAGCGCAACATAGTTCGTCATCTCTTTTATTTCATGTATGATAGTATTATTGTACCCATGCGTGTAGAATCCACTAGAATTGGATGCTCTCACTACGCTTGTTACATTCAATTCTAGTGGTTGCAGACTAGAAGAACCAGAACTCAAGATCGATATGCAAAATATTGCAATTGATTGCTACAGCGATTTAAAGAATAATGAACATATTTTTTCATATGGCTATGAGTTTTGATACGCGGAACTTAGCTAGAGTAACTCTATTAATGATTGGAGCTGTGGCGGCCGTAGCAGGCATAATGCTCTTTATAGTGTTGACACATCATGGACCTGCAGCAATGCATCATTTTGTGGCTAAACCAAAGACGATCGCACCTTGAATTCGGGCGGATGGTATGTTAGGTTTGTTACGACATCTCTTTTATTTTATGATTTCACATTTTGCTTTGGTAGATAGAACCAGATAGAGCTGGTTGTTATCTCCAACTCTATAGATCTGATATTTGAAAACACCGTGTCAGACTCCCTTGAAGGGCTTATCTCTTTTATCCCATACAGAAGGGAAAGAGATTGGAATCGTTGGCTGATGAAAATGATCACATTATCTAAGATTGACTACGACCTAAAGATCAAACCAGACATCAGACATCGATAAATAATATAAACGATTAATATCTTTTTAGAAATGATGGGACCAAACTATGACAAGATCAAAAAGAATGAGCAAAGATAAGGTTGGCAACAACGGCGTATTGGGATTGCATCATATTACATGTTCTGCATTTCAATATCTTGAATTTCAGTTTATTTGACCTATACTTATGAAAAATGTCTATGATCGTGACTCTAGCTCACAAAACAACATCTCGAATGAAATGACCACAATTAAGTCTCGGTATAGATGTCCCAGGTGTAATTCTTATAACTCAGTCGATGTGGACAAAATTTTTGATGGACGATTATTGTTTAGTTGTTCAAAATGTAGTATCTGTGCAGTAGTCGCGAAAGATGCGGATGCTGACGGTCCTGATTCTGCGTATCTTGAATTCCTAGATCTATACGACAATGGACGCGTTACCGAAAGTGATGATCTGAATGCAATAATGCAGCAAGAAAGAATCCTAAGACCGTCATCAGAAATCAAGACCTTGTTAGAAAAGACAAACGAAGGTACAACAAACAGGTTACTCAAGGAAGTGCTGTCTTCTAAGAAGGATTATGTTGTAGAGGTCAGACTAATTCAAGATTCAGATTATAAACTAGGAAGTCGGGTTAATGAACTTCCTATAGAAGACAAGATCATCTCTGTACTGTCGAGAAAAGGGATCAAGCATGTTTATAAGTTTCAGGAAGAATCAATTAAAAAAATTCTGCTTGGAATAGACACAGTTATAGTAGCGCCAACAGCATCAGGTAAAACTGAAGCATTCTGTATTCCGATACTACAAAAAATATCGGAACATTCGTATTCGCATCTACCTTATTTTCACACTAATCGAACAACAGTTACAAGAAGTCAAATATCTGCAATTTTCGTATATCCTACTAAAGCACTCTCAAGAGATCAGCTTCCAAAAATAAGTGAATTTGCAGAAAGTATCGGGATACGTGTTGGCATATTCGATGGAGATACACCCCTAAATGAAAGAAATATGGTGTTATCTGCTGCTCCTGAGATAATCATTACAAATTTCGATGTTCTTCATTATCATCTTTGGCACAGAACGAGATTTTCATATTTACTTAGAACTTCTCAATTTTTGGTTGTCGATGAAGCTCATACTTATACAGGTGTATTTGGAGCAAATGTTCACTACATTGTAAAGAGGCTTGAAAGGTTATGTAAGAATAAATTGCAAATAATAGCTGCCTCGGCAACGTTACCAAATGCTGGTCAATTCTGTAAAACACTTTTTGGTAGAGAAATTGAGGTTATCCGAGGCCAAGGCAGAAAGGGAAAGATTAATTTTGTAATGTTATTTCCATCTTTGCAGTCCCATAGATCATTGGTTCTAGACCTAGTTAAGCGAACCACTGGAGGAGGCCATAAAACAATCGCATTTAGCAATTCCCATCTTGGATCAGAACTTTTATCGTTTTACTTATCACGGCAGGGAATAAAAATTAAGGTGCACAGATCTGGACTTTTACCTTCTGTACGGAAAGGTGTTGAGCAGTCATTTAAGGATGGTAAATTGATGGCAATTTCTGCGACACCAACTTTAGAGCTCGGAATTGATATTGGCGATGTTGATGCCATAGTGTCTGGCATTGTACCAATCAACAGACTGACACAGCGATTCGGTAGAGCTGCGAGACGTGGCCAGGAAGGTTATGCTTTTTTGGCCCTAGGAAATGACCCTATTAGCCAGTATTACAGCTCGCATCCTGATGACTACTTTGCGGACCAAGAACAAGTATATACTGACCCTTCAAATCCCTTCGTACAGGAATATCAAATCCTTGCAATGACTTGCGATAAACCGATTTCTAAATCTGAGCTGTTTGCTCTTAACAACAGTGACACAAATGTGAATAATACTATTCAAAAACTGGCTGCAAAGAATCTGATCAGACGATCAAGTGATGAAAAGTTTCTTGTACCTAATTTTAAGAAAGCTTATGAGATATTAAATGACTACAGCATCAGAGGAATTGGTAATACTGTAGATATATTATTCAATGGGAAAGTAGTCGGAGGGCGCTCACTCCCTCAAGCAATTGAGGAGCTTCATGAAAATGCAATATATTTTCTATCAGGTAAGCGATATCAAGTAAAGAAGTTGCATTATGATGTTAAAGATGCAAAGCAACCATATTACGCAGAGCTTATTTCTATTCCAACTGATTATCCATATTATACGAGAGCGATGGTCGGTGAATGGCCAAATATTATTCAAATCTACGAACAAAAAAAGGCGTTTGGAGTAGATGTAAAATACTGTTCTTTGAAAATTCGGAAGAAAGTCGTGGGATATACCAACATTGAAATCGGACAAGAGGTGACACAAGGAAGCAAGGTCATGTTTTCAGAACCTATTGAATTTGAATTTATTACTAAAGGATTTGTATTCAGAGCGCCTAAACCTCTAGACATACTCAAAGACGCAAATGATGAAGATTGTGTGGAAATGAGTGGATATCATGCATCAGAGCATGTACTGATAGAAGGAAGCAGTATGATAACAGGTGGAGCTTCACAAGACATGGGAGGCGTATCTCTTGGTTCTTCAGGTGTGATTTTCATTCATGACGGTAGTATAGGTGGAAATGGAGCAAGCAAGGCTCTATATGATAGGTTTGATGCTGCGATAAGAAGAGCCTTAAGAATACTGATGGAATGCCCGTGTAAAAGCGAAAGTGGCTGTCCTAGATGTACATACTCTTATAGATGTGGAAACAATAATGAATATTTGCATAAGATTGCAGCTATGGAAATTTTAAATAAAGCTGTTTCGGGCGAACAAACGGAAATCGATTTTGACATTCAAGCTGATCGCTCTCTTGTATAACAAGGCCAGCACAACAGACTCATTAGTTTGGAACCATATTCATTAAGTTCGGACCCGATCAAATCAGCATTCTTAAGAATCATCAGCAATTCATCTGGGTAGACGATACGATAAATAATAAGAAGGATACAATAGAATGAGAGTGAAAGATGGATGACACCGATCTAGTTCAGCAGATTGAAAATCTCTTGCGCGAGACAGCTGAATCTCATCACCAAGCCTTCATTGCAACAGAAGGCGAAGACCCAGAATGGCCATTATGGTATGCAGAGCACTCACTGGAGAAGATGCGTAGTTTACTTAATGCCAAGTTTACAAAGAGTGAACTTGTTTATATGTTAGTTTCAGCCGAAAAAGAAAACGGCTACGAGGCACCCGGTGCGGAATGGATTAGATTTTATGCTAAATTCCTCATTGAGAGATATGCTTAGTGATACTGAATTCTGCTGTCCATAATGAAGGTGTTCCCCACCTCGGTTCAAATTCACGTAGATCTGCCTCAAGTCAGTGCCATCTTGAGGCGAAGTGCTTGTATCACTCAACAGTCTGGCTCGAACTAGCTCCTTTCTGGGAATTAGACTCATACTGTACGTGAAACCAGTCAATCGGTACTTTCGGCATAATGTAGCTGGGTCAGAAAGAAAACCAGACAGGGATTCATCCATTACATATGGAACAAATTAAATCAAGGAATATCAACACCGCTCATTATGACTGTTAGTAAGATAGACACAGTTTACGCATGAAAACGCAAATACTCAAATAATTTAGGCCACCTGTTACCATCTAAAATCATTAGGATTTAGTCAATTGAATGTTTATAAAAACATAGATACTTGACTTAGTAGTAATTCGATTTCACTTTTTATCATGGTTATACTGATTATACTGCTTCCATAATATTGTGCTAGAGATTTATGAGCCAATTCATGAACAAGAAAAGTACTAATGAAATTTATTTACTTTATTGCTCTCACCACATTTTTACTTTCTCTCTTCCTAGCATCAGATATCTATTAGCATACTTTCCAAACACATTCCGTATCTTTCAACATCACAATTCTTACATCCAAGATTATGATTTCTATCCTTATCAGACGTTCCACGAATGATTTTTCGCTATTTGACTTAAATATAAGATCGCTTTTAGCTATACCAAATAGCATATGTTTTCTAATTAATTTTGATTAACTGATCATATATTTTGCACAGGAAAAGCTATTTTGCAGACGGATTTTTCTAATATACTTGACATTCTCAAGACAGATATCGACTAAACTATACAAAAGAGAATCCAATCCAAAGATAAAAGAAAGATTATTACTAGTTTTGAAAGCTGAAGGCGATGGCATGCTTCCTGCTCATGCTGCAGATGAACTCCATAGAAGTAGATACATTGCAAATTTCCAAAATGTTATTTGTTTCTGGATAAAGATCCACAACATTACAAATCACAAAAAGTCAGACATTATATTGAAAAGCATAAAGATGTTATGATGCCAATCTGGTTACCAACAGCTTCACCAGAATTCATGGTCTTAGAGACGTTCTGGTCTTGGTTGTCGTTGCTTTTCGGTGGTCGTCGTTGTCATGACAAGTGTTGATTTGGCTAATTGTTTGTATGATGTGTTTATGGAAACCGTCACCGAAGAACCCTCCTCCACAGCCATCGGTGAGGAACCCTCCTCCACAGCCATCGGTGAGGAACCCTCCTCCACAGCCACCGAAGCCAAATCCACATCCACTGAAGCCGCCCCATGCGAATGCTCGTTGTTCTGGTACGGCATATACCATCGTCGATAGACCTGCTGCAGCGACTAATGCTACAACTACCGTTGTTGTTCGATTCATAACTCTCCATTGCAAAAAGGAAGGCGTTAATTTGGGAGATCTCATGTCTGCTCTACGGATTAACATATCATCCGAGACTTTCTCCTTAATGCAACACTTGTTTATTTCATTCCTCTGCCATTATGAGTATCAGTCCCAATGCAGATAACAACGACAAAGATTTTTAAAAGTCTCCTTTCCCAATGCAATTATGAAGACATTATCTTGTCGCGATGCAGGATGCGACTGCAATTACGTTGCAAAGGGCGAAACAGAGGAAGATGTTCTGAGAGATGCAGCGCAACATGGTATGAAAGAGCATGGAAAAACAGCTAAAGATATGACTCAAATGCAAGATAACCTTAGAACAGCTATTCGTACCTCCTAACAATTCGCTATGATCGACTGTACGGATCAGGCCAAAACATGTGGAAGGATAAGACAGGATTAAAATAAGGTTTCTAGGGAACGGATCGGATCGAAATACGCTTCTTTTATCTGGCGATGGTCAATGCATTGCTACACTGGAGTGTCTTTCATGCTCTTAATAGTTATCCGAAGCTATTCTTGTGAGAATAATGAATAATAATGTTAGAAAAGGAAAAAAGGATATTCGCTTAAACCAGAGAACTTAAACCTAGATGAATAATAATATTGTTGTGACTGCTCCAGAGCTAGAGGTACGTAGCTTGTAGCACAATAGATATAGCTTCAGTTCCTTTTCTTGTTGTGATATGCCATTAAACAAGTCATGGTATGACTATAGCGAATCATTGATTGAACGTGGACGTGTTTTGATTGATGTATCTTTCCTTAAAGAAATCGAAAAGATGAATTCTAGCATCCTCTTCAACTATGAAACATTTGGATTGTCAGCGTTCTTTCTCGCCCTAAGTATACCGATTGACATATCAAAGAATGATTCAATAGTACTACCTACGCTGTCGCAAAAGAATCCTAGTTTTGCGATTGAAGAGATTTGGCTGCAACAGAATAAGGTTTAGGCTAAAAAGATTGGGAGTGTATTTGAGTAGCAGGACAGGAGATCAGTTGGATTAGACCTTCAGGGGTGTTAGTTATAATAATTGAATATTGTTGTTCCTTTTTAGTTTGACAGAATCTTACTGAGCAACTTTTGAAGAAAGAAAACTGACAGATACTGGCAGTTTCTTCTTTGTGTTCGGCTTTAGCAGCTCCAATAATAGCATGACCAAACAAGAAGGTAAAATAGGAAAACCAGGCATAGAAAGATTGAAAGGTACCTGGGCTTGGCTTAATTTTAAAACGCTGTCCTACACTGTACTGGATTACAATTGGCAGTGAGGATATCGTTATACTAATCTATCAGTTTGTTGTGGAAAGGGTATGGAAAAAAGAGGAAGCGTTAGAAAGGCTTTTGGTCAGTTTTCATCGAATAAAACTCAGAGACCTGACACATTGAAAGCTGCTAAGGTGGAGCTAAACTGGCTCACATTAGTACATATGATGGATTTTAACAAAGGAGACATTGTAATTAAACAGCCTGGGATATATCTTCTCATTGTCGGCCCACAGATTGGCAAGGTTAGCCTAGGTGGCTTGATTTTTGGGTAAGAGTTAACAACATTGATATCACAAATTCCAACATAAGAGCGGTAGTAATGGATCCTCGGGAAAAAACTGTTGTCCCGTTGAACGTTGTGTTACCTCTTAATAGCGGCGACATACTGAATATTATGATGGCTACAGAAACGATCGACGAAGGTTTAGGGGTAGAGGCAATAGCTCCCATTGGCGAACCTACAATTCCAAGTATGATCGTAACAATAGTGCAGTTGGATTGAACTCTATCTCTAACAAGACACACGAGCGTAACATCCTAACCAATCTCTAAGTGTTGATATCCTAGACTGGCCGGCGATTGGTTGACTGTAATATTTCTGCCAAAGCGTTCCCCAAATCTAAACCCAGTAGAGACAAGGGTGAACAGAAATCTGAAGAGGATGTGTGTGCAAACCATAACTATGGAACAGAAGAGAATTTGACATAAGCAGTAAGAAGATATCTTAGATGTATAGGTAGCTGGCCTAAATTATGATACTTAACTTAGTAGATAATAATAATCACTATCGAGGGCAGTCTTTCTTCCTGATAATCCTGACGGGTAC
>JBAVTY010000067.1:0-1649 GCA_049696495.1 Candidatus Nitrosopolaris sp. | reverse complement strand
TTGGAGAACATATTACATCAAGATTGGTAAGAACACAGAACAGAGAATTATCATTCAGACGTATAGCCTACAATACCCACCGAATAACCAACCTTACTATAATAATCGATGGTTTCTACAAAGCCCATTATTATATACACGTAGATATACACATTATGGCCAGACGATTTCTACAAAGCCCGACTTTTCCTAGGCTAGAGATTAATCCTAAAGTCTTCATTCTAAATGTATTGCTAGGTCGTACCACTGTGGTTTGTAACATATACTTTGATTAATGTGTTGATACAAGCCCCATTCTAAACTGCGGACATTACTAAGTCAGGCTATTGCCTGTCCACTTTTTAATGCCTTTTATTACAATAGGCAAAATCGTAGGCCCAGCCTCTGACACATTCAATAACTTTTTTGGGTTTCATCAATTTTCTTAATCGCGTCATTATAAAAAGTCATTGTGTGGATATTGCCAAGCGTTTTTTTGGAGTAACGTACTACACATACTATAAGTTTATGAAAGATCTAGAAGGGATGGCAGCTCGTACATTTCGTTAACTTCAAAGACTATAGATGTATTTGGTTCGAAAAATACGACTTCTGGATGTTTCGTGTCTAAGCTATTTACTTCGGTAGACGCTATCACAATTCTCCTGTATCTCTACCCGAAAATTCCAGTGCAAAGGAGTACGTACTAATAATTAAATGAATTATCACGTAAATGTCAATTAAAACGGGATGACGTTTGAATTGTTGCCATCTCCTAATGCAAGCTAGCTAATAACATAGACTACAGGCTGTTTAGAGTAATATGGTATGCTTAAGAATGATCAATCCCTCCTGTTTCATCTTTCCATAGTCTCATCTTTTCTCTCTTCCATCTTACCATTCCCCTCCTAATCGCTGATAGCAACTTTTATTATCTTTGCTTGTTGAATGTCAACCGGTACGTCAGTAGAATCTGTTCGCAGGGCAGCTATTTTGTCAACACTATCCATTCCCGATGTGACTTTCCCGAAGACGGCATATTTTCCATCTAGGAATTTCGAATCTTTTAATACTATGAAGAACTGTGAACCTGCACTATTCGGATCCTGCGATCTTGCCATTGATAATACGCCACGTGAGTGTGTATTTTTATTAAACTCTGCTTTCACGTTCCAGCCAGGTCCTCCTGTCCCCCATTTATCTTTGTTGGCTGTATCTTTTGTATAGGGATCTCCGCCTTGTATCACGAAGCCCGCTACGATTCTATGAAATATCAACCCATCGTAAAAGCCGCCCTTTGCCAATTTCTTAAAGTTTTCAACGGTCTTTGGCGCAACATCTGAATAAAGCTCTACTCTTATATCGCCAAACTGGGTTGTTATAGTTCCTATGTTTACCATAATTGAAAAAGTGCTGCCAATCGCCTATTTATAAATAGACATATCAATGGCATCGCATTATAATGTAATACAACCTCCTCTTGGTGGTGTTTTGGATACTGTAAGAAGAACATTCTGATGGAATTTGATTTATCTAAGATTCGTTTCTTCCAAAACTTGAGCTGTCTGTTGTTTTGTTTCTGTTACGCGAGGTTCATGAAACACCGATGCATAGAGAAAAATACTTTCATCAATCTTTCTGACTAGTTCAATTTAGGGGGCAAGAAAAGG
>JBAVTY010000066.1:0-2126 GCA_049696495.1 Candidatus Nitrosopolaris sp. | reverse complement strand
TGGAGAACATATTACATCAAGATTGGTAAGAACACAGAACAGAGAATTATCATTCAGATGTATAGCCTACAATACCCACCGAATAACCAACCTTACTATAATAATCGATGGTTTCTACAAAGCCCATTCGGTGAAAAGGGGAGAATGAAGACTTGTCAAGAGTAACGAGTATTGATAAAGATCAAGGTCATGGGAATACGATCAATGGTACCGTAGACATAATTACTCTAAAACCATGCGAGTTAATAACCAAGGAAGAATACGCAAATTTAGTACCACAGATTTCTGAACAAGACTATCAATAAGACAATCGATAAACGATAATGGACAATGGGTTCCGATAATAATAAACGCTCAACGAATCATCCTAGACGGACATACCAGATTTATGGTATGCAAAGAGCTACAATTAGTATCCAGAATAATGATTCATGAGTTTGAAGATCCAGTACTGGAAAAACAGTTTATAATTCAAATAAACAGGAATCGAAGACACCTGACCCCATTTCAAATCGAATCGATCCAGTCAGAGATAGCTAAGAAAAGAACGTCTGAAGCTGGGAAAATAGGAGTAGAAAAAAGATGGAAGGGAGTAGGAGAAATAGACGAGCCAAAGGAATCCAACAGTATCGGAGATAGGGTAATACAAAATTATACTTCCCCATCAAAGGTTCCCAAGTTAGCTGGAAAGACAAAAGTAAGGGGTAGAGTAATAGACATATCTGCAAAAAATGCCCAGGTCTCACCGGCGACTTACAATAAGGGCAGAAAGATAATCAATCTGGCTCCAACGCAGGAAGTACTGAACAAACTCAGAACAGGAAATATAAGTATACACAAAGCTTACAGACAAATCAAAAATCAAGAAAAGAGACAAGATCTGATATCGAAAGGTGCCAATTCTAACGTTCAGTTTCCAGACGATGTCAATGGTAGATAGAAAAGATGTCATAATTGTATTGCAGGAATAACCTCATGGAAATTGGTATGTATCAGGTTCATTCTTGCAAATGTTCGAAGCTTGAATATAACCAACGTCTCAGCAATCGACTCAAGATAGGCATTGCGAAATAGGTAAGACAGGCTACTAATGTTATAGTCATAATAGTATTAGCAAGGAATGGAAATTGTCGTAAGTAAAGATTAAGAGTAAAGAATAAGGTAACTAGTGAGCTAATACAGTATGCTCCAATGAATGTCATTATTGCCTGCCCGTCTATCGAAACGCCTTGCCTCGAGAGTTCGGCGCCTGTATCTACCACAATACACGGATGAACAATTCTTGGAAGTAGTGGATCGGGAATAACATTCCCGAAAACGACCTCTTCCTGCATTATTCGCTCATGACACTCATTAAACACGTCTTACACCATAAATCGTATTTTTCAATATCATCTAACGGTGCAAAACATTTTACACAGTAAAGTTTCTTGGTATGGTTATGTGGTTCTAATCTACCACAAGCACGACAAAGCATTCCGCTTGTCGAGTAGTGAAGCAACGACAAACATTCTACACATCTCATATTTTCTCATCTCACTCTCTCAGCTATTAATGATTAATAAGGACAAACACTGAGTATTAAATTTAAAAAATCATACTTATAGTGGATTGTTCACAATTATAACACAATAATAATATACTTACGTCGTGTTTAGGATCAAATCCTTGAGGTATTGATTACATTCTATTTTTTCTTTACGAAAATGATGTATGTGATGTGAGGCCAGTTGAAGGGGGAAATAGATGCATCGTGGAATTTACAGCTATTCCATTTTATCGTATACTCCAGGACATCATCATGAAGGGAGCAATCTATCACAAGGGCCATCGTCAAATGGTAATAGTAATAGCATCTTCTTGGTGTTATTGCCCCTTCTTTGTTGTTGATACTTACGTTTGCTCTAGGAGCAGGTACAACTATGATTAGGACTCCTATTATTCCTACCATGAGTGCACTAGTCTCGAGATCAGAACTCCCTTCAGCTCTCGCTCCCAGCGCTGTAGAAAGTAACATCGGTCGTGCGGTAGGCCCTACGATTGGTGGTTTTATTGTAGCAGCAATTGTACCATGGGCTGTATTTTTTCTCAATTCAGCTTCATTTATCCTTATGATCATAGTACTC
>JBAVTY010000065.1:0-3421 GCA_049696495.1 Candidatus Nitrosopolaris sp. | reverse complement strand
TCACTCAGACTAGCTGTAGACTCTTGGAAGGTAAGAACTAAACTTGTAAATAAGATTGGAAAAGGGAAATATGTTCTCGCTCAATATGAGAAGATTAAGCGAATAACAATGCCATGGGGAGATAAATATCTTCTTTATGTTACTACAGAAGTCGAGGCTGATCATTCTAAAATAGTCAACGGTCTTACCAAAATGAGTATGGAATGGTGGTTTTTGTGGTGGGCATCGTAAAGGAACAAACTCGCTAAAGATCGCACAAAGTGCGATATGGAATTTTACAAAAATCCATTCTTCTGTACTGCAGAGGGAAGGAACTAACTCACAACTCTAAAAGGAAACTGTGTTGAATTTTCAATAACTAAAGTAAACCCGATACTCTAGTTAAATCTGTTATACAATGTTCCGTTACTTGCATCATCTGGATCTACAAACCATTGATGTGCGTAGATGGTTACTAGAGATATTATAGCAGATAATTTACATTATCTTGAACGTTCCTTTGTATTGTTAGAATATACAGAAAACCACAGGATACGGTAGATTGATACACAAACAAATACAAAAGATTGCTTTAGAGGAATATCGTTTAGAAACTGTATTTGGTTTTACAGATTCTATATTTATCAAAAATGCCAGCCTAGATACAATAGAACGCTTGATTTTAGAGTGTAAAGAAAAGTATCACGTAACACTAGAACACAAGAATCGATTCATAAACACAATAATATTTGATAAAAAAAATAGATTCGTTGCATGGACAGGCAATCCAGCAGATAAACCTATTCTAAAGAACCTAGATGGAATGAGTGGTAGGTACCCCAAATGGATAAGGCAGAATATAGCAAAAATAGCATCCTATATCATAACTTCCGATGATCTTTCCTTGGCTAACTTTCTAAGTCTAAAATCCTCCAGATTCTTGCCTACATATAATTTCCTTAATTTCTTATCTTGTTTCCAATAAGCATAAAGATATGGGCCCTGTGAATTTCGACAATCAGGATTACCACACTTGACGTACTCTTGCCTTATTGTCGCATTCGGAGGAATAAGATCGTTAACAGTCATTTTTAGTCTATAGGCTATAGGAAGCTATATTTTTTGCTGTGTTTGTACGTTTGCAGTAGCGAATTTTGCAGTCTTGTGATCATATAATTCCTGCGGCTTTCTTCGCTTTAGATCGATCACAAAAGCTGTAGACTATGGGGCTGTACGTCAATATTATCAAAATTATCAACACGTACTAGAATTTGCGTGTCTAACAAACACAAATTTATTAATGAAATACCTCGCGAATTGCTGTTTTAAAATTTTCTCTCATGTGTTTATCAATTTCTATTTTCGTTAAAAGACCATTTTTGCTGTCAGTCACAGATTTGACAATATCGTCCTTGAATTGCGATACTTTAATGATAAACACCCGGTCATGCCAGATCCTTTTTCCGAAGATGTCGTAGTATTTATTAAGATCTTGTACGTCCAAATGTTTTGCAGTAGGTCTTTCGTCATGTATCCAAGCTATTCGTTTCCCATTGTATAGGAAGCTGTAAGCAGGTTCTGATAGATGAACTAGTTTATGTCTAAACAGTTCTTGAAGTAGATTTATGATATGATCCTTGTAGCCCATGAAATCAACCATATATTTTTTTGCACGTTTTGTCTTTTCTCCTGGCGCGTTATCGGTGCTGCCTGCGGACAAGGAAGCTAAGAGATCTATTATTGAGAAGGAGTAAAGTAGTGCTGGAAATGGTGCAGGTTGTCCGATTAAGTATTCGAAACTCCTGTCTTCTGTTAGACATCGTTTGACATCGTTTCCAAGAGAGGATATCCTTTGATTCAAAAATTTTCTAGCAAAATCAATTGTATCTTTATCGTCTGTGAAAATGATCTGATTTCTGGACACAATTATTAGACACGTAAATGGGATTATAAAGTTAAAAGTGGGCTAATGAAGTGTAGAGATTAGAAATGAAAATGAACTCTGGATGGATGTTTCCACTATGTCGTTCAGAGGTATCGATTCTCATGAAAGGCTTAGTAACTTCAACAAGGGAATTTTTTAACAATTCCTTCTTAGAAATCTTCCATCGACACTTCTTCTTCCACCACCACTTCCACCACTTCTATTAAAGCAACCCCCCTCTTTTTTCCCAAAATGCACAGAGATTCATATCATAACATACCATCACAAACGTGTCAAGGCGCTACTTCCTTTGTCTCTAAATAATATGATGCGAATCCAAATAACAACGCGAAGATAAAGAATCATGTCAGAAAGTCGAAATGTCTCTAATATGCCATCAGTCTCTTTGATGCAATTCTATCGAGGAAGTACCATTAGAAGATAAGTCTGCATTTATAACACGGTGATCGTCTAAGATTAGTATGAAAAATAAATTCGTTGTATTAATGTTAATAGTGGTACTTTGTATCTCGACGAATTCGGCCCTAGCTTACAATAAAGATATTGCAAACATTAAGCAATCGAGGACCACCGTTGTTACGACGAATTCAAGTCCGGCCTACAAAGTTGGGGTTGCGAGCGGCTATGCAGGTAAAGATGAATTTGATGTTACTACTTGCGCACAATTCCAGAATCAATCACAGCATGATTGTCAAAAAGGGTACGATGTTGGATATTTATCAAATCCGGCTCATACGCAATCAATATATTTCAAACACGGCTTTTCTGGTGGTAAAGCGCCTGTGGGTTTTCCTGATAATGTTGGTTACTGTGCTACCTATCAAACAAAGCCACTGGCAGAGACTGAATGTATCTATGGATATAACAGCGGCCAACAGTTGAGTCATAAATGAATAACCGACGTCCATCATCCTATCAAAGTCGGGCACGAATGTGAGGTTATCCACACCCTAAATGAACATTCTATCAGCAGATGATCTTGATACATAAATCAAAATAAAGATTGTCACAGTAGTGTCCATACCTCTAAATGATTTTCGAGCAATCAACGTATGTAGAAATCCTTTTCATACCCATAATGATATCACATTATCGAGATTTTATCTAAACGATTTAGTGATAGATGATCATAGTTGTTTATGAGATCATCTAATGATTGCTAATTGCTTTGTTATTTCCTGTTAAATCCTTCTTGTCATAAAAATGGGGGTTCCGAATGGTCTGATGTTCTGTTGTCTTGGCATCAGTAATGATGGACTACGACGTGGCCGGCGTGAAGAAAGACTGCTAGGACGCGGTGGCCATAGTATGGATGGACTACGACGTGGCCGTGTCCGTATACTATTGCTAATGTTTGTTGGTTTCCAAGAGTAGATCCTAATGCAAACAATGCTAGCGCTGCAATTGCCAAGGTGCCAAATACGATGGATGTCTCTGATTTCAATGCGTCTCTCCATCTTCGTTCGAATGTCTGTCAGATATTTTTTTGTTGTGTTC
>JBAVTY010000064.1:0-3767 GCA_049696495.1 Candidatus Nitrosopolaris sp. | reverse complement strand
TTCTCAAAAGCGATTTTGAATGCATCACTCTGATTTTCGTTTAGGAAATGACTATTTGCAAGCCCTTTTAATTTATCAATTAATTCCGTGTAATCTGTAACTAAGTCTCCAACCATTTGATCATATTGCGAATCTCTATCTCCCAATGTTATATCGTTTATTCTATCCTTAAGTCCATCGAGGTCGGAGGGATGCACATTTACTATATACACATCTAGATCTGGAATTTCGTCTTCCTGTTCACCTACTACTTTCGTCCAATAATCTCGGTGAACTATCAAGAGTTCCCTGAAAGGTGTATTCCCCCCCGCCATCACAGAATCTACGTCCGCCTATCTCACGCAATTTGTAGAATAACGGTATAGTACCACTTGGTAATGCCATCGCCATCATATACTGAATTTTCAGGATCTTGTGCTTTTTTGTGATAACTATCGAATACTACTGTTTTGCCCTCGGCTACATCGACACTAATGACAAGTAGTCTAGGCTCTCCTTTGTCCCAACTAGTAGCTATTCTCAATTGTTCATTATTCTCATCTTTTGAATAGCGCTCTATCGTATTCTCTAATGGCTTGCTGTCATTCGCAAACCATGTATTATCCGGATCTGCGAATTTGAGATCTGGTTCGGGTGTTAAAGGCGAGCATATATTTGGTGTCACGTGTTTCAAATACTCTTTTACTGAATAGTATCGCCGGGCAGCCTCAGTTGAAGCATTAAAGATATTTTGTTCTTTTAATCCATCCCACCACCATTTACCAAAGTCTGGAGTAGACGATAGACCTTTGTCGTCATCCTTCCAAAAATTTACGAGCTCGTTAACTCCTTCTTCCCAGGTTTTCCTTCTATTGACAACATTGCTTACCCGTATCACAGCATTCATTGCGCCTATAGAAGTACCTGCAACAATATCAAATAATGGTCTGTAGTCATTCACTTTATTTCTATGAAGCCGCTTACATAGCACATATAGTACACCTGCCTCGTAAGCACCAAGTGCTCCACCTCCCTGAAGGACAAGTGCTCTTTGTTTACTGGGTATTTTATTATTTGATGACATATTATAATTTGGAGTTATTTTTCCGATTCTTTACTTTTGCGTAATTAATACCTGTGCAACGATCACAAGTCCAAGGTTGAAAAAATATATTCGCGTAACACCGATTTTTAGCTCTCGAATCGTGAAGTAAAGCAGAGGTGTAATTAGATGATTATCATTTGAATTTTTACGGCAATTGTATCCCTAGTGTCTGGATGCGATACTCGTAAGTGTATGTGGCTCCCTTCTATACAGAAAACGGGGAAACAGTGTAAGCATTAACTTTAACTACTATTCCAGCATAGATAACGTTATGGCATCAGAGAAGGAACAAAGGGATCGTATCTCTAATCCATTTCTAAATCCGGTGGACTTCTCGCAAAACTATTTCATCAGTTGTATCGAAGCGAGCAGGGGGTTTTATGAAAATACATTGAAGGCTAATGAGCATTGGTTCAAAGCAGTCTGGGCTCTTTGGTTAAGGTCAGCAGGGATAGGACAAAAAGAAACCGCAAGGGTCGAATAACGCCTATCAATACAATCTTTTTGTTCGACTCCAATTTCTTTGAATAGTTTTTTAATTATTTGCATATTCTCTATCTTGAGGTGAACTAATGGCAAGATTGCAAAACGCGGAATTCATATAAGTCCGAGTGAATTACTGTTATTATAGATGGCAAGATTGCAAAAGAAGAGTTTAAATTCAGCAGACGAAACGCGTAGCTTTGATAAAGGTAAGCTTGATCTTACAAAAATCGGTGATACTACCATAGGCGTTATCTATCTTGAACCAGGGTGGAGCTGGGAAAAATGTGTAAAGCCTCTTGCTAAAAGCGAGAGTTGCCTAGCCTCGCATACGCAATATGTAATATCGGGCAGAATCAGATTCAAGATGAATGATGGGGAAGAAGAAGAATACGGACCTGGCGACCTAGCCTATATTCCACCAGGACAACCTGGACATAAAGCATGGGTATTAGGGAATGAGCCATTTAAAGGAATGGAATTTGGAACCATAGATCTGTTCCATTCGATGTCCTGGTAGAATTGACGTTAGTCCAGTCGTAATTATTATTGCACGAACAAAAAACAACACATGCTAGACTAGCAGTTCTTTGTTGGAGTTGGATAAGCATGGATGAGGGGAAGTTAAGATGTGACAAATTTGTCAAGACCTACAATGACTAAAAGGGAACATGGGGTTAAATAGACTAACACCGTATGAGATGTTTCTACAAATCTAATCTAATTATTAAAACTAATACTTAACTTGTCAAATGAACTGCGGATTTGGACTTTAACCTTTCATATTGTAACTTGAATAGATTAATTACTGCTGGTATATCTTCTGAATTTCGAATCCAATAACTAACCCAGCCGGACTCCGGATAAATGTGATGAGGTAATGCCTGTCCTGATTTGATCAAATCCTCTCTTACTTCAATAGGAAATGGCAAGTCAGCACGCCTTTCGCCGCGAAGATGGCCCATCTCCTTTTTGTCAAGGGGATTAGAAACAGATTCGGCTACTGTTCATCATATCGTGTCATTGTCGATGATAGATATGGAGAGGTCTCCATAGATACAGGGCATGTTAAGCTACGCATTAGGTGAATTGAATTATGGAGTGGTACGCTGTCTTTTCCACCACAAGTTGAAGAGAAGTACAAGTCTTACCCATGTTTTAAGGAAAGACATAACAAGCCACTCCAGTATGGGAGCACTCAAATTTACAGAATTCTCTGCAAGTTCTAGCCAAAACTCTTCTAGCGTGCGTTCTAGATGTTCTTTATCTGCACTGCCAGCTATCATATCAGCGTTTATGCCACCTATAGAAGTACCAGCTACAGATTTTGTTGAAGGTGCAAAGATTATGATAAAAAAAATAAAGCCCGGCATTTCCACCCAAGTTCATCTTGCAATTGTACCATCACCGAACGTCCTCCAATATTAGTTCCTGCAATTATTGACAATCATCATTCTCTCTGATTCTTTATGTCCTTGTGCTTTACATTTTCATATGGTAAACACGTAGCTACGCTGCCAACAAAACCTTATTTCATATCTATAATATCATAACCATGTGGTGAACCTGCCCATCACCTTCTCGCCCCATGGACCTGGATGATTTGATTTAGGGACCTGCTAACAATATCATGGGCAAGATATGGTCCAGTCTATAGATAACCTGACGCAAATATGCAAGAACAGCCCTGGCATATACTTCATATCATATCTTGTATGTGGATTATTATTGCATACGATGTGCCTAGATTTCGCATTTTAAATTACTAACATTTGCGTACTATGATATCTATAGTATTGTCTCAGGCTTGTGTCATACGTAATACATATTATTCATATTACGAAATAAATATGAGCTAAGTCGTAGAAAGTATAAACATACCTATCTGTGTAGGGAGATTTTCCTCATCTCCCACACGATTATCTTGGAGATGTACTTGTATAATATTCTACTAATATTCCATCAATTGGATAGAAATATAATCATTTTTATCTATTGCTTGTGAAGAACATCCCTGCCTTCACTTAACAAGTTAGGTGTGTTCTTGCCAACATCTTAAACAGTAATCTCCTTCATCTTGGAATATTTTTGCAAATCTGGCCTTACAATTCATGCATAAAGCAATGTGATTTTTGATAAGACGCCACTTCATGATAGTAATCATACGGAAGAGGACAATTTAAGTTGCTTCAAATAGGCA
>JBAVTY010000063.1:0-12951 GCA_049696495.1 Candidatus Nitrosopolaris sp. | reverse complement strand
CTAATCATAGTCTTGGTAGTAGTAGCAATAGTAATGGTAGCGCGCAGACTAGTAGTAGGCATGATAGGATGGTCCAAACAAAAGTATGGACTAAACAGGAGTATGTTGATCTTTTGCCCCGATTTTCAAAGTCCGATTTTGAACGATTGAAGAAATCCATCAAGGAACATGGGGGCCTCTTGATGCCCATCATTCTAAATCAAGATAACATCGTCTTGGACGGTCATCGGCGCATGCGAGCTCGGTTATCGCGTTGCCTATAACATCAAGGATTTCACGGGCAAGCCCTTGGAAGAATTACGATATGTCGTCGCGGTCAACCTCCACCGCCGCCATCTCGACGAATTCCAAAAAGCTCAGATTGGTCTCACGATGGAGAAGATTGCCAGGGAGATAGCGGCCAAGAGGCAGAAGGCACTTCACTATGACAGTCAGACGGGCGCAGACGCGGCTAACAAGAGGTGGTATCAGCAGAAACCTGCTGATAGCGAAGAAATGCCATCTGCGTCCCGGGACGCACAAGGCATCGACGAGCAGGAAGATCAGTTAGGTGTATACAACGACGACCGAGAGGAAGACAATCATAGAAGATGGGACACCGGATGAGATTAATAGGCTGCGTCAAAAGAATGGTCCAGCTATAAAAACGGTCTACAAGAAAATTCGAAATGACAAACTCAGGAAAAGGTTTGAACAGCAACAATATGCCACGCCCCAACCTGTAGCTTCACGACGCGACAATCCCAAGTTATTCAATAAGGACTTTCGTGCAGTCACGGATGGCTCGATACACCTAGTCCTGGCTCTTAATTTTCCAGAAGTGAGCATAAGAGAAGACGAGGAGGGAAGGATACACGAAAAGCTGATGGAATCTGCGTCTAGATGGCTCAAAGAAGGCGGACTTTTAGTTATGCATGTAGAGAAGCGCTTCCTGCCAAGGGTAATAACCTCTCCTCACTTCATGCTTCAATTCTACCATGGGAGCAAGAGTGTGGTAGTTGACTCATACTATAGGAGTAGAGAAAGGAAGGAAGGAAAGAAGACGCCTAGGCATCACATACGGTACGCGCGTACGCCATGGTATCAATCATGCGAAAATATTCCCGCTTTTCATCAAGAAATGAATTGTCGCCATTCATGGAGAAATGAGTAACGCATTGTATAACCATATCAGGATTAGGAAAGATTGGATATCTGTGCATTAGTTTCTTGCGATAGAGTTCCTTGATCATTACTTGTGTCTACAGGTTGAAATGTTCCATTAGTTTGATATGGCAAGACATCCAGGGGTTGGGATGCTGACGGTAGTGATAGTGGTGGTATTGACCGTAACAGCGTTTCCCGTTGCAAACCTCTAGTTCGGAAAGTATCTCCCGGTGGGCTAGCAATTGGAGCCGGTAGTGATGCTAATGGTGGAGGTCTGGCATTAGAAGGTGGTGACACTGAAGGTGGTGGAGGGTTTGCAGACGACGGTTCTACACATCCACGTTGCGACATTGTAGTAGACCACGAGTGTTTTAACGAGCCTGGAGTGCGTTTAGTATCCTACTGTAGATAGAGTAAATTTCATAGAATGATAAGTATTGGAATAACGAAACAGCTGAACCCCTTTACATGCGGGGATAGAATCCAGCCCCCAAGATACATGTGACAGACTATGATCGAAATGAAAAATCAGGTCCACGTTAGGGTAGGGTTGTGCATGTAAGGGCAGAATATTGCCAACCTGAGGCAAGGTTGGACTCCAAACGTCGCCAAGGGGGAATACTCACCGGATTATTGAAATATTCCCAAGTTTCCGGTATAGCTTTTGGAAACAGGGGCAAAAGGAATACTCACCGGATTATTGAAATATTCTCCTGTAAATGTCAGTCCTCCTAACCCAAGACTGTCACTGCTACCAGTATCGGTGTGTTCCCATGCTTGGAACTACCAGTAATAGTAGTATTATTAGGCACGATTCCAACAACAGTATTTGCGCAAAGCGGTAACTCAGGATGGACATTAAACCTTTCTGAGCGCTCTGCTTGATGTACTCGGGCTGACTATCCACAACCTGCTGCCCGCTGGTGATATCGATCTTCATCCCAAACTTGGTGGCTATCACTACTTGGCCACGAAATGGAGATAGGGCCTCTCCCACGAGCTCTTCGTTCGTGAACGGACCGTAGACTTGAGCAGTATCAAAAAATATGATGCCGCGTTCGACTGCTTTCCGTATAAGAGCAATCATCTCCTTGTCTGCAGCCGGGCCATATCCAAAGCTCATTCCCATGCAGCCAAGCCCAATGGCTGAGACTTCCAGATTGCTGTTTCCTAGTTTGCGCTTCTGCATTGTTCCGCTCAAGATGAAATCACTAGTTCACTTCATCCACAAAAACATTCTCGCCTCCTGGTGTTGCTCGTCACTGACCTTCTCCATCAAGTCGACTGTCTTCCCCCTGAATGGCAATATGGGTCATGGCTGTAGTTGCAGTGGCACCACGAGATTATTGACTTAGAGTCGTAGCATATTAATTGCTAATCGCATCAAATCCACATAGACCCACTATTTACTAATGGCATCAAGGGTGCGAAGCTGTTCGAACTTTTCGTCAAGAAGCGTGTGGTCGCCATTAATAATGGAGAAATGTGTAACGCATTTTATAACTCCGTCAGGATTATAATGGTATTGAGCATATTTGTATACTAATCTTTTAAGTTCTTGAATTTTTATTATTGTGTCTTGGGATAGAGTTCCCTGATCGTTCCTGGTCTCTATAGGTTGAGATGATTGAACTGTTGTATACATTGATGCATCATCATAGCGGGGTTGGTACGGTGGTGGTAGTGTTGGTGTTGACTGAAATGGTGTTTGCTGTTGTAGACCTCTAGGTCCGAAAGTATCCCCCATGGAGTCTGCTGTAACTGTAGAACTGTCAATGCGTTTTTGGCTACGTCTGCGATACCAAGATGGATGGTTGGCCTGATACCGGCCAATTTTCCTGCCTACTAGATATTCAAGTAATGGAACTATCTATACTCTGCCGTTATGTATAGTAAGATTGTGTCTTCTAGCACTGTACCTTCTGGTGAAGTGTTCTGAACAGGTTGCACACACGTATGTTACTCGACCCATATCCAATATAGACAACGGAGCTTTAAATCATGTACATGGCGCGACGCTGTGCCAGCTTTTGCAGAGAAAAACTACCCCATACAAAGGTGTGTATACCTGTGAGCTTAAACCTAAATAAAGAACAGCGCAGTTATGAAGAGTTACTATTCATCTCTATAAACGGACAGGGTATTTTCATGTACAATAATGTAATAGCACATATCAAATTTAGATTGGTAACTCATTTGTCGGAGATGTTATACGTTAAGTTAGCACATCCAATGGAATATTACTAAACGATTTTAAGTAGCTTATTAGCCATCGTTGCCCGTATTTGTGATATGGTAAGTGACAGCGATCTGCGCCTAATCGTAAAGCAGGCACGGGAGGGTGCAACAACACGCAAGTTCAGCCAATCTGTAGAGTTAACACTTGTGTTAAAAGATATCGATGTTAAAAAAGGGTTTAGCCTAAATGAAGTGGTGATATTGCCTCACAAACCGACCAAACAGGCCAGCATATGTGTAGTCGGCACCGGCGATACTGGTACAAGAGCACGCAGAGCTGAAGTAGATAGAGTAATACAGCCAGAGGAACTAGACAGGTTCGGGACTAACAAGAGAGAGGCGCGGAAAGTAGTGAAGGAGCATGATTTTTTTCTAGCTGACACAGCATTGATGGCAACAGTCGGACGCGCGTTCGGGCAATTTCTCGGTCCAAAAGGTAAAATGCCTACACCTATGCCATATGGTGCTCCTGTTGAAGCTATTGCGGATCGTTTGCGTGGTTCGGTTCGAGTTAGAGCAAAGAATCAGCTAGATGTGTCTACAAAAATCGGCGACGAGAAATTAGATGACAGTCAATTGGCCGCAAATGCTGGCGCAGTTATCTCAGCTGTAGAGAAAAAGCTTCCGCAAGGCGAGAAGAACATACATAACACAATGATAAAGTTTACTATGGGTAAGATGGCAAAATTGGCTCCAATAAAAAAAGAGAAAGACAAAAAGAGGACTCGATGATTAAATGGCATCTCAAATGAGACCGCAACGGAAAAATTATCCAGAGAAAAAACGCGTGCTGTATCAAGAGCTGCAAGAATTACCGGGCAAGTTTGATGTCATTGCTCTCTCCAAAATGTCTAAAGTTCGCGCTGCACAGTTAATGACAATTCGCAAAAAATTTCGAAATGACATTAAGATTAGAGTAATTAAGAATAGGGTCGCACAGCGTTCATTCCAAAAACTAAACAACCTACATGGATTAGACTATTTAAGTAAAGAATTGGAGGGTCAGTGTGCGCTTCTTTTCACGAATATTAGTCCCTTCAAGCTGAATCTGATTTTTGACAAGAATAAGGTATTCTTGCCTGCAAAAGGTGGAGATATCGCGACGAAGGATATCACTATACCTGCGGGAAACACTGGTATCTCCCCTGGCCCTGTGCTTTCAGAGTTTAAAGAGGCAAATGTGTCAACTAAAATTGACCAGGGAACTATTTGGGTGAGTAAGGATACGGTCGTAACGCGGTCTGGTAGCGTTATATCTCAGAAGCTTGCTTCATTAATGAGCAAGCTCAATATTAAGCCGATTGAAGCAGGAATTTCAATTAGTTTAGCCATTGCGGAAGGCATGGTATTAAAGGAAAATGATCTGAAGATCAATCTCGCTGAATTCCATGATGAATTGACCAGATCTTTTCACGCCGCAATTTCACTGGCTATAGAAGCAAGCTATCCAAATACGGAAACGATCGCATACTCACTTAAAAAAGCAAATCAGAATGCAATGACATTAGCCACTGAATCAGGATATCTATCACCGGATACTGTTCAACTTATTTTGGCCAAAGCAAATGCTAACTCGCAGATAATCGCAAATCAGGTTAAAAAGAAGGGGTACACTCCTCAATAAAAAGAAGGATCTAATTGCGCGGCTACATTAATATCGATTCGCTATAGATCCGGTTCGCAACCATCTCGTGTTTAGGCATGCCATCAACCAAATAGTGCAGAGAGTCCCTCTAGCGCCTCTTCTTCTTTTTTCTCCTCTTCCTTCGGTGCCTCTGAAGATTCTTGTTTAGGTCCTGCAGTCGAAGGTTCAGCGGCTGCTGTATTGGTAGATAATGCAACAGGCGCGGCCTTTAAGGCTTCGTCAATATTTACCTCGCTTATGGCTGCAACAAGAGCTTTGACCATTACTTCGTTGGGTGTAACACCTGTTGACTTTATTACATTCTTTATATTATCTTCTGTTATCTCTTGTTTTAACTTGTGTAATAATAGGGCAGCGTATATGTATTCCATTGTCAAACGGTGTTCTACCCATGACCATAATATAAACTTCACAATATTTTTGTACTTCGCACTACCGCATACAGGTGATCCTTTAGATCTTTCTCGTAGAGCGAGTTCATTTTCTCTAATAGCGTTGTCCTAGCATGCATCCTCTCCTCCTCTGTATTAGCTCTTAATACGTCTGCAAACATATCTGGCAGGCTTTCTCTTATCCATCCATCAAGAACAAAGAATCGCTTTTCGTTTATCCATATAGTCTTGTTAATGCCTTGGTCAACCTCTTCATTAAAGTTTCCCGTTTCAACCCTGTCGATCAACATGAATATACAATTGTTAGGGTCAGGATTTTCCAGAACTTCCTTTGGCCTTCCCATAGCATATCCAGATTCGACGCGCTGGATCAAACCAGTAGGGCGGATGTAAACGCCTCGGACTTGAATTCTATTCCCATTAACTGATTGGATTCTACCTATGACCAGTTTATTATAATTCTGGTCCTTATGCACTACAAAAACATAGTCACCAGGCTTTTTCCGGCCTCTTCCGAACATCTATCCGGATCCGCTATAGTAAATTATATAATTTTCGATGTCCTAGATTTTTCTGAAGGTTAGCATTTATTATTAAATATTAAATCTGCGAATTAATAAAGACCTCCTCAGAAATTACATTTATTAATGTATACTCTCCAAACATATACGGATAATATTTGCAAAGATTTGACGAGTTAGATATGAAGATATTATCAGAACTTACTAAAGATGCAAGTATTTCGGTCCCTCATCTTAGCGGTAAGCTTAATGTTAATGCATCTGTACTATATAGCAGAATAAAACGCCTTTCAAAACGTAGCCTCATCCAAAAATTTACAGTTATTGTCAATGAGGGTATGCTTGGATTTAATGTAAAAGCAACTGTAGGGATTAACAGAGATCCCAAATTTAAAGACCACATTCATTCTGAATTGTTAAAAATCCCAGAGGTGAGGTCGTTATCTGAAGTTACTGGTCGATTTGACATGATTGTTGTTGTAAACGCACGTACGCTAGAGGAATTGCACAATGTAGTAATTGGGCTCATCGGAAAAATAGAAGGTATTCAAAACACAGAGACCTTCGTCGAAATGCAGAGAACTGAAAAAGAACCGGTATACGCGATTCAGCAATCCCTGACCAGGTAAGGATCTTAAATTTTATACCCAATGCATACTCACAGGATCGGCAGTAGGTTCAAATAGTACCTAAACTAAAACCTAAACGAATCTTTTTGGTATTGTTGCTTGTGCAACGAAAGGTCGTAGAAATGGTCCAGACAATGAAACTGGCTAAGAAGACAAGTAAGGATGACTACTTTACACACCTACGTCTAGTCATCCTTGGTATGGCCACCGTGGGCGGAATTGCCTTTGTTGTAAAGCTCATTGCAGAATTCATTACCTTTGGCAATAAGCATTAAGACCCTCACCTCTGTCTCCCTTTTAGTCCCTCTTAAGAACCACCTGCTCCGCAGGCTTGGAACAGCACATTAGATCTGTCGAGATTAAGTTTCTTGATTGGTTCATGGGATCATACGTCGCGTCGTGCGACATTTCTTTGCCGCTAAAACCCTTGGCTCCTCTTTCGCATTGTCGACATGCGAATTTATTTAAGGCGGCTCCAAAAATCAGTTTGGATTTACGTCATGTCGGAAGATAAAACCACCGATAAAATTTCCTCTGTATTGTCGGATCTTTTTCAAAAAATGCTGCATCTTCTGGTCTACCCAAAAGATCCATCTTTCGTAAGTATTTTTAATCTCTTCTAGGTTAACTAATATCCATTTGGCGAAAGAAATGAATGATAAGGCCCGTTATACGATAGCTACACTTGGGTCGCATTGTTCACTGCAGGTACTTAAAGGTGCGAAGGATGAAGGTTTCAGAACCTTGCTTGTTTGTGAAAGACAGAGATTAAATTTATACAAAAGATTCAAATTCATCGATGAAATTCTCGTAGTCGAAAACTTTGGCGAAATTTTAGATAAAACATGCCAGCAACGACTTATGGAATCTAATTCTATAATTATACCTCATGGTACATTCATTGCTTATTTGAGTAGTGAGCAGATCGAACGCATTTCTCCTCCAATATTTGGTAACAAATGGATTTTTAGGTGGGAGGCAGATAGAGAACTTAAACAGAGACTGATGGAGGAGTCAGAACTATCCATACCAAGATCCCTAAAGTCTAAGGACGATATAGAGGATTTATGCATAGTGAAATTACATGGAGCAGCTGGCGGGCGCGGCTATTTTTTGGCGTGGGACAAGAAGAGTTTTGATGAAGGAGTTGAAAAATTAATTAAGCAGAATGTGATAGAAGGTGAAGAGGAATTATATATTCAGGAATATGTCAGCGGCGTACCGGCATATCTTCAATTCTTCTATTCTCCAATCACAAAGGAGATTGAATTGATGGGCATAGATAGAAGGTACGAATCAGATGTTGATGGCATAGGCAGAATTCCTTCCAAGCAACAGCTAGCTGTACATCTTGAACCATCATACAACGTTGTAGGAAATATCCCGATAGTCCTTAGGGAGTCTTTGTTATGTGAAGTTTACGCCATGGGAGAGAGGTTCGTAGAAGCAGCTAGGCGACTGGTGCCGCCTGGAATGACAGGTCCTTTTTGTCTCGAAGGTATATATGATCGTGAAGGAAAATTTATTACATTTGAGTTTTCAGCTAGAATCGTTGCAGGTACCAACTTGTATTTGGAAGGTTCTCCATATTCGGGATTAATCTTTGATGAACCCATGAGTATGGGAAGAAGAGTAGCACGTGAGATAAAAATAGCGAATGGAAAGGATATTCTCCAGCAGATAATAACTTGACTGCACCATGTAATCTTTCAAGATCGAAAGTATGGTGATTTCTTTCAGTAATTTTGTTATTCCAATTTATCCTCCGGCAATGAGGTAGGTAAATCCACTTTATCTGCTACGCCAGACAGACAGCGTACTTTATCAACGCGTTATCCCAAAGATACAGGAGCTAATCACCAAGTGCAGAAACGCTGGCATACCAGTTTCCTATACCCAAGCTGTCAGAGTCTTCCGGCACACACACCTGTCAAGATCTCCTAGATTTGGGATGTCACCCTGAACACCCATGACATTTCTGCCAATCTGCTTGACTGCCTTATCGAGCTCATCCTGGCCTCGGCCGGTGATAAAAACAAAGGCACCTTCTTGAACGAACCGCTGGGAATAGCAAGGCCTATCCCGCTATTTCCGCCCGTGATGACTGCAGTCTTTCCTTCAAGTCATTTTGTAATTACCTCAGCTTGAGTCATATAATAGACACTACTATCTGTAATTATTTAATATCAATAGTATAGAATAACTTAGTTAGTAATATTGACATTACCGAGATCAGTACCAGGATCTTGACGTGTTATTAACATGACATTAGATTTCCCGAAAGCACTCTTTAACCAACGTCTAGTGCTGAGATGATAATAGGATGTACGGCTAACATCTAGGCAAGCGGCTTAGCCTTAACGCTTGCATACAAATATTAGGTAGAATAATCAATCGTACCACTTATTAGGAATATTATAGTTGCTTCTTACAGTAAATGGTACATAAACAGATCGTAATATCTATGATTGCACCCGTAACTGTGGTGGGGATTCTGATGCTGGCTATACTGGCTGCGATATCATCAACCAACCAAGCATTCGCATATAGCAGTTACCATAAAGCCTACTATAAAGGCCATCACGGCTACTATAAAAGTAGCAAATACACAAAAAGAGAGGGAAACATTCGGTCTAGCGAGTCCGTAACTACTGGAAATGCAGCACAAGGAACTAGCAATACTGGAACTATACAGGTGAAGTGTACTACAGGATACATATGGCTACCGACGGGAGGATTCCGACATTGCGCTCTTGGTACGGTAGTTAATGCACCACAGGGATCTACTAGTACTCACCCTGGACTGAAAACAGGAAGCTAGCTCTCTGTTTTCAATTTCTTCTTTTCTTGATCTTCTAATTCCTTAGGTTAGTTTGTAGGTATGAGATGCTTTCATGCTGCGACCATGTGGCGCAAATGACTGTCGCAGTTAACTGTCTCTGTAGAAATGTTATGTTTGTTGATCAAAGTTGGATACATGCTGTTTACGTCGTACGACACAGCGCCTACCGGCTAAAGAGATTGGAGGTTGGACACGGAACCTCGAATCACATGCTTAACTTCTTGAAGCCATGATAGCACCATCTATATGAGATAAAAAAGCCTGGTGAGGCATCTTACTCTCTTACATGATGCTCTTTTGGTATTTGAAAGTGTAGAAAGATGGAGGCAGATCGTTGGGTTACATAGAAATGCTCAACAGAGGGAGGCTTTTATAGTCAAGGCTTTAAGTATATGCAAATATGCATCTATCTGGTGCTATAATAACGATAATGTTCTTTGTGGTGGTTCTTCAATTAGTTTACGCACAAACAGTCTTCTCTACCATACAAAAACCAATTCTTACTTGTGACCAGCCTGGACATGCTTCTTGTTATAGTCTTGGTTACTCTAAGGGCCTTCTCAATACACAAGTGAGCTGTAGTGCGGCAACTCTAAACTCATTTGTCATAGCTAATCCTTCACAAGTAACCAACTTTTGCTCGGGCTATAGACTAGCTGCACAGCAAGCCCTACAACAACAAAGGTAAGAAAGAGCTGTCGGGCTGCGAGCTCGTATAGTGATAATCATCTCCGAACTAGGGCGATTATCGAACACATGGTCACAGTGAACATTTAATGCCAAAATGCAGAGTGCATACATTCTAGGAAGGTATGTTATCATCTAGGACCATTAGCATGCCTTTTTGACATGGCTTTACTTCTTGGTGGTGACCGCTTTTGCGGCATCCAGAATTAATTTGGCAATCTCATCTGGATGAGACACAAGTGAAGCATGGCTAGATGGAAGTGAGATAGTAGTGGCATTCATTTGTTTTGCGAACGTACATTGTACATCAGGAGGAATGCTCTGGTCATTCTCCGATATTTGATACCATGTTGGAAGATGCTTCCACGCAGGAGGACCAGACTTTTCAGCAAATATTGATATATTAAATGGGTTTTGCACAGAGGCCATGGTTTCAGCTTCAGTTGGATTGACATCTTTAGAAAAGGCCCCGGTGAACATCACTGGGTTTAGGTAAGTAAAACCCTCGCTGTCAGTGATCAAGGTTTTTTTCATCTCTTTGACATCAACAAAATCTCCAAGAGATTGACCCTCCTTAGGAGCAAAGGCAGCAATGTAAACAAGGCCTTTAACGTTAGGATTATTATAAGCAGCATTAGTAATTACCATTCCACCATATGAATGTCCTGCCACAATTGTTGGCCCACCAACTAGCTCAATTGCACGCTTTACAGTAGCGACATCATCTGCTAGAGAATGAAGAGGAAGATGTACAGCAATAACACGATGTCCAGCATCTTGTAGAATAGGAATCACTTTACTCCACTTAGATCCATCAGCCCATGCTCCATGGACTAGGATAATATTCATCTTAGTAGCATTTGCTGTTGTTGTATTTATCTTAGTATTCCCTGAGTATTCTGTACTTCGAACGTAGATACGCGTGAGTTGATGAGGTAATGGAGCCGAACGTCGCCCGATCCTTCAATATTTGCCTCTATCTCTTTGCAAGCGTGACAACCTGAACTACTGGTTCCGGCCTGCTTGTGGATAATTTTTTTCTATTTCTGCCGGCGCAACTACCGTTTTCCCAGTAACAGATATGTTTTGGGGAGATAGATATGGACAATTAGTGGATCCTTACGGTCACTTCTGGTCAGTAGCAACACATAATGATGTCGCTGATGATGAAATCCGAAGCAGAGGACGTTGTGATTAAGACTCAATAGTTTCTGAAAGGAGCAAGACTGGATTTTGTCCATTACCCTCAAGCGAATCCTGATAAGATCATCGATATGAGATAAACCAGAACAAGCGAATTCGTGCAATTTGTCACGCGGATGTAGGTAGCGGTCATAGACCTCTTTTTTCTGAGCAGTTGCCATGGGTAATTTCACTTTGCCAACCATCTGCGACAAACTGAACATCGGAGGCTCGTTGCTACTTTAGTTCGAGAGAACGGTCAAAGAGATGCTGTAATAGGCAAGTTAGAAGAAAGGATTGGCGTGCTTGAGAGCAGGTTAATTGAGATTAAGAATCAGCCATTCGCTAAGTCTATCCTGCAATTCTAGAATACGCGGTAGTTCATGAATTGCAGTATTCAATTGGCCAATAACCCATAGACACAGCATAGCTCGTTCTCCTAGTCTATACTTCTCAAAAATCTTAAACAGATCCTGGCTCACGCCATCCGGAGGTTCCCAACTTACCTTATCTGATTTGCTCCCTCTATCGATATGAGTCTGTAAATGTGTCTGCTGATGACGCCTATACTCCGCCCGCAATCTTTACAGATAGAGACCCATGTTGGCTCAGCTTCTACCAGGATGTTTAACTGTATGGCTCATTAGCATGATATAATAGTGCACTAATTCGAAAATCTGTTGTGATAGCCGCTATCGCGATTCCACAGATTGATCACGAAAAAGATGCAAAGAATAGTTTTTGAGGAGCAACCGCACTGTAAAGAGCAGCTATGAGTGATGCATCTAGGGGGCTCCCTCTAACTAGCTCTCGTGTTGAGCACATATTTCCGATATTAACACCAGCGCAGATTAATCGTATTGCAGTGCACGGACATATGCGTGCTATCCAACATGGCGAAGTGCTCGTAGAACAAGGAGACAGTACTGTACCATTCTTTGTTGTGGTATCAGGTGAACTTGAGGTTGTACGTCCTTCGTGCACAGGCGAGACACTTGTCACCATTCATCGCCCTGGCCAATTCACAGGTGAAGTCAATATGCTTTCCGGCCGCCGAGCTCTAGCTCGCATGCGTGCCACCAAGCCTGGTCAAGTGATCGAACTGGATCACCAACACATGATGGCTTTGATACAGACCGATGCTGAGCTAGGCGAAATCCTGACGCGGGCTTTCATTCTCCGTAGGGTTGAATTGATAGCTGCTGGTGTTGGAGATATTGTTCTTGTGGGGTCGACGCATTCCTCCGGTACACTTCGGATCAAAGAGTTCTTGATGCGCAATGGACACCCTTATTCCTACATAGATCTAGAACGGGACACCGACGTACAGAAGTTATTGGACACTTTCAAAATTTCTGCCAGTGAGATACCCGTAGTGATCTGTCGAGGCCAAGTTGTACTTCGAAATCCAAGTAACCAAGAAATCGCAGACTGCCTTGGCTTCAACGAGTCTGTTGACCAAACCAAGGTGCGAGATCTGGTCGTCATCGGTGCCGGCCCATCGGGCTTGGCTGCGGCGGTATATGGTGCTTCAGAAGGACTTGACGTTCTTCTGCTAGAAACAAGTTCGCCTGGCGGCCAGGCTGGTTCGAGCTCAAAAATCGAAAATTACTTGGGATTTCCCACCGGAATTACAGGCCAGGAGCTGGCAGGTCGGGCCTATGTTCAA